>JBEBCR010000421.1:0-11713 GCA_041157565.1 Planctomycetota bacterium
CGGAAGTAGCGTTCGCCGCGCTCCGGCTTGAAGCAGGTCAGGATGGTGCCGTCCGCGCGGTAGGCGAGGAAGGCGCCATCCGAGCGCCGGAAGCGGCACAGCACGCCGTCCTTGCGGCGCAACTCGAGCACGTCCTGGGACAGGAGAGCGTCGCGCAGCCGGCAGGCCGCCGCCAGGTAGTCGGCTGGCGTGCGGCTATCGAAGTCCGCGCCGTGGCGCGCGTGGTGGTCGAGCAGCTTGGGCTCGTCGCGGAAGTCGCAGTCGGCCGTGCCCGCCGGCGTGGCTGCCGCGCCGCGCGCGGGCGTCCGAGCGGCGGGCGCCGTCGTGTCGGCGGCGACGCCGGCGGCTGGACGCGGATCCGCTGCGGCGGGGACTTGGTCCGCCAAGTCGCCGGGAGCCAGCAGCAGGCACAGCACGAGGACGGCGAAGCCCAACACCCACAGTCGGGCTTGGCGCGGTAGGGGCTGTCGCATCGCGAAAGGGTAGCGCCACGGGCCGTGTGGACCTGTCGGCGGACCGTCGCGCTGAGGTGGAAAGGAATGACGTACTCTGTCCAAGCTTTAGAATTGGACGCTCCCGCTGATTGGATTACCGAAACATGACAAAAGGAAAAGGCGCCACCCGTATTTGCATAAATAGCTGAAAATAAACACTTTGCGTAAAATTGGCACTCAGGCACCAACGGGCGTTCATTCAAATGGCACGGATGCTGCATAGTGGAGCCAGTCATCCTCCACCTCTCTGGAACTGGAGACGAGAAGAAATCGATGGGAACGGACTTCGCGGGAAACAGGACCCGGGAGGCGGAGGATGGCAACCTGCTGCCGCAGGCCCCGAACGTTCCCTTGGTGTGCCCCGCGCCGAGCCGCGGCACGCCACCGTCGCGGCTGCAAGACGGCAAGCCCTGAGTCGCCAAGCAGCGGGTCGCCAAACGCCAGGGCTTCCAGCCCGGAAGTCGCCCGCGCGCCAAGCGCAGGATGGGCCGGCGCCGCGGCCGATGCGGCGCGGCCACAGGCTCCATCTGCCGCGTCGCCGCTCACCACCAGCGCACGCGGCCCTCGATGGCTTGCCAGCGCGTGCGCTCGAAGCGCCAGCGGAAGCCGTCCTCGATCAAGTCGGCCTCCAGCGCGGCGCGCCATTCGAGCTCCTCTGCCTCGGGCCGCACGAGCCAGGCTTGCACCTCGAAACGCGCGCGGGCCGGGGTCGGGGCGTCCGCTTCGAGCAGTTCGACCGACTCGGGCGGCACGCGGTGGATGCGCCGCGCGGCGGAAGGTCCCGCGCGGCGGCCCTCGTCGAAGCTCCACCACAGGGCGCGCGCCAGGTCGGAGCGCGTGGCGCCCGTCGGGACGTCGCGCCAGCCGGGCGCGACGAGTTCGAGGATGGGGTCCGCGCGCCGTTCCGCGTGGGCCTCGCAGGCTTCGGCGAGCTGCAGGCGCAGGCGCGCGAGCGGCGAGAGGAACCACGGCAGCGCCGCCTCGAACGCGAGCCACAAGAGCGTCGCGCCGGCGACGAGGGCGAGGATGCGGCGCGCCACGGCGCGCTCAGCCGATGGTGACCACGACGACCTTGGCGTCGTCGACCTTGGACAGCGCCTCGCGCAGGGCGCGGATGGCGTCGAGCACGTGCGCGCCGATCCCCGGCGTCGATTCGCCGTTCAGCTCCTCGTAGTGCGCCTGCAGGTCCTCGCGGTCGAAGTTGGCGAGGTCGAGGTCGTCGTAGTGCGCGGCGCGGTGCGCCGCCTCGAGCACGAAGCACTGGCAGTCGAGCGCCTCGGCGATGCGAGCCGCCACCTCGTCGTGGGCGGACGAGCTGAGGTTGGCCTCGACGACCTCGTCGAGGTAGCCGAGCGCGCACGGCACCAGCCACCCGTCTTTGGCGTACTGGGCGGCGGTCTTGGCGTGCTCCTTGCGCCAGGCGGGGAAGGAACCGGACTCGGCCGCGGCGCAGGCCTCCTCGAGGCGCGCGAGCGGGACCAGGGTGAAGGTCGCGGTGGCGGCCATGGAGGTGCGCGGCGCGCGGCTCAGGCGTCGACGGCCGGCTGGTAGTCCTTGGCGCCGGGCTGCGTCTGTCCAGTCACCTTGACATACACGTCGAACAGCTTCTGCTCGATCGGGAATCCGTAGCGGCCGTTCTTCAGGCGCCACCCCGCGACGCGCGACAGCGCGTCGCGCATCCACTCGGGTCCCTCCTGCACGTGCTTGTCGTAGATGGCGGCCGTGTTGTTGTACAGGCGCCAGTGCTCGCGCACGTCGTCGGGCAGCGGGGTGTTGTGCGAGTTGTACTTGTACTCGAAGCACTTGCCCCACTCGTGGAAGTCCTTCGGCGGGTTGTAGCCGAGCTTGACGGCGGCGTCGAAGTCCTCCGTGCCGGGGATCGGGCGGAACGGGTAGACCTCGCTGCCGGCGATCGGGTAGGCGTGCTTGACCATCGCGGCCTGGCGCAGCGTGGCGAGCATCGACTCGCGCGTCTCGCCCGGGTAGCCGATGATCCAGAAGGTGCCGGGCACGATGTTGCGCCGAGCCAGCTTGCCGATCGCGAGCGGGATGTTCTCGATCGAGATGTGCTTCTTGATGCGCTCCTGCATCTCCTTGGTGCCGGTCTCGGCCCCGAGCCACAGCAGGTGGCACTTGGAGGACTCGAGCAGGTCGAGCGTCTCCTCCTTGTAGCGCATGATGGTCTCGATCTCGATCGTGCCGTTCCAGTGGATCGGCACCTTCAAGTCGACGAGCCCTTCGCAGAACTCCTTGGTGCGCTTCTCGTGCACGCCGAAGTTGGCGTCCTGGAAGCGCAGCACGTCGAACTTGAAGCGTCGCTGCAGCTCGGCGATCTCCTCGGCGAGCTGGCGTCCGGGCACGGCCTTCCAGCGGCGTCCGGTGACGAGCGGCGAGCAGCAGAACGTGCAAGGCTCGGGGCAGCCGAAGCTCGAGAAGAAGCTGAAGCCGCGCGGCGGGTTCTCCGGAGTCCAATGCCCCGGCAGCGGGAAGCGGTGGCGCACCTTGAGGCGCGTGGGGCGGATCTGCAGTTCCGCGTAGCGTTCGTATTCGAGCAGGTGCCACGGCACGGGCTCGAACTTGTCGAAGCCCACGACCGCGCGGTGCTCGGTGTAGACCATGCGCCCGTCGCGCTTGACCGCGAGCCCGGGCACGGTGGCGAGGTCGACGCCGGCGTCGAGCGCGCGCACGACGTCGCGGAAGGTCAATTCGCCCTGGCCGATGCCCACGGCGTCGGCGATGCCGGCGTCGAGGTACATCTGCGGCGTGACGCTCGGGAACCAGCCGCCCCAGATGATCGGGAGCGACGGGAACTTCTCGCGCACCGCCTTGGCCACGACGTAGCCGTCGTAGACCTGGTAGCCGAGGATGCACGAGCTGGCGAAGCACAGCGCGCCGTCGCAGGCCTCGAGCACCTTGGCGACGTAGTCCGGCTCGATCATCGCGTCGACCATGACGACTTCGTGGCCGTCGGCGACGGGGCCGGAGGCGATCTGCAGCAGCTCCAGCGGCAGCAGGTCGGCGCTGAACATCTCGCCCCGCGTCGGGTCGGCGCGGTGCGGCAGGAACAGGACGACCTTCTTCTTCTTTTGCTGGATCACGGCGTCACGCTGCGGGTGCGTTGGGCGTCACGCCCGAGGTGGTGTCCCTCTTCAGCATGTCGCCCTGCGTCTTCTTGCCGGAGACGCGCACGTACATGTGGAAGAGCTTCTGCTCGATGGGGAACGAGTAGTTCTGGTTGCGCAGGCGCCAGCCCGAGACCGAGCGCATCAGGCGGCGCACCGCGCCGGCGCCCTCCTTGGCGAGCTCGTCGTAGAACGTCGAGGCGACGCCGTAGCGCTTCCACGCGCGCACCACGTCCAGCGGCAGGCCGATGTCGTCGTAGGCGTACTTGTACTCCAGCACCGAGCCCCACTCCTCGAGGGTGCGCGGCGGCTGGTAGCCGTTCTTGACGGCGGCGTCGAAGTCCTCGGTGCCGGGGATCGGCCGGAACGGGAAGATGTCCGAGGGCGACTTGGGGAACTTGTACTTGATCTCGGCGGCAACGCGCAGCGTCGCCTGCATCGACTCGACCGGCTCGTTGGGATACCCGATGATCCACGAGACGCCCGTCTGGATGCCGCGCTGGTTCAGTCGGCGCAGCGAGCTCTCGAGGTCGTTCTCGATGTCGATCTTCTTCTTGATGCGCTCCTGCTGCTCCTTGGAGCCCGCCTCGGCGCCCAGCGCCGCCATGTGGAAGCGCGACTCCTTCAGGAGGTCGAGCGACGGGTCCTTGTAGCGCGCGATGGTCTCGATCTCGTACGTCCCGTTCCACCAGAACGGCGAGCCGGCGGCGACCAGCGCCGAGCAGAACTCGTTGCTGCGCTTCTCGTGCACGCCGAAGTTGGCGTCCTGGAAGCGCAGGATGTTGAACTTGAAGCGGTCGTGCACCGCCAGCACGCGATCCGCCAGCGTCTGCCCGGGGATCGCCTTCCAGCGACGGCCGGTGACCAGCGGCGAGCAGCAGAACGTGCACGGCTCGGGGCAGCCGTAGCTCGAGTAGTAGCTGAACCCGCGCAGCGGCGTGCCGGGCTCCATGTCCCACGGATCGGCGTACTTGTGGCGCAGCTTCCAGCCGGAGCCCTTGTCGTTCTGCAGCGCGACGTACTTCTCGAAGTCGAGCAGGTGCCACGGCGCGTCGGGGATCTTGTCGAAGCCCACGACCGCGCGATGGTCGGTGTAGACCATGCGCCCGTCGCGCCACACGGCGAGCCCCGGCACCTTGGCGAGGTCCTCGCCCGCGTCGAGCGCGCGCACGACGTCGGCGAAGGTCAGCTCGCCCTGTCCAAGGCCCACCGCGTCGGCGATGCCCTCGAGGAAGTAGCGCTCGGGGACCACGCTCGGGAACCAGCCGCCCCAGATGATGGGCAGGCTCGGGAACTTCTCGCGCACCGCCTTGGCCACGCGCGCGCCATGCGCCACCTGGAAGCCGAGGATGCACGACGAGGCGAAGCACAGGGCGCCGTCGCAGGCTTCCATGACCTTCGCCATGTAGTCGGGCTCGACCATGGCGTCGATCAGCACGCACTCGTAGCCCTCCTGGTCGGGGATGGCGGCGATCTGCAGCAGCTCCAGCGGCGTCAAGTCCGCGCTGACCCGCACGCCCTGCGCCGGGTCGGCGCGGTGGGGCAGGAACAGCACGATGCGTTTGCGGCGTTGGATCATCCCGGTGCGGTGCTGGCGAGCCTTGCAGGGCCCTCGCGGGCGTGTCGGGTTGGAACCCTGACGCGCACGGAAGGTCTTGGAAGTATCGTCGCAGTCGGCGGTTTTGCGCTAGGGGAACTGGAGCGGAGCGGGTGTCCCCCTATCGGCAGGTCGGGTCCGCGCCCTGACCCTTTCGGGGGGGAGCGGCCCTGGGCCGGTGCCACGCGGACGATACCCGCTCCACGCCAATCGTGGGTAAATCCGGCGGTCGTTTGCTGGCGGAGCCGCTCCGCCGCGCCGCCTTGGCGGTCGCGGACTTTGGCTTAAGTCGTTTTCAGGAAACCACTTGGATCAACTTAAGGTCATCCGCCCGGACGCAGCGGCAAGCCACCTGGGCCAGTCGGTCCCAACGGCTGGGCCGGATCGTCCTTCTTCGGGTTGTGCCGATAGCGCGTCGAGACGTACTGGCGCCAAGCTTCGTCGAACTGGTTGTAGTTCATCCCTAGGCATTCGAGGAACTGCTTGCGGTGCCAGTCGGGCAGGTTCGCGCCCGTGGGGAGGCCGCGCTCGTCGAAGTTCGACTTCAAGCCCTGGATGAACTTGGCGAGCGCCTCCGGCTTCTCGGTGGCGAGGTAGTCGACCATCGACCATGTGGCGAAGTGCGCCGGCAGCTTGAGCTCGCCGTAGTTCTTCACCGACACGAGTTCGGCCATGCGCGGAGCCTGGTTGGCGGCGACCAGCTTGTAGACCTCCGCCTTCCAGTTGGTCTTCGACGTCGTCTCGAAGGTCGAGCCCTCGTCGGCGTCGAAGCTGTTGTGCATGGGATCGATCTCGCGCTCCATGTAGTGCGCCAGGCCCGAGTGGATCCAGATGGGCGTGTCGTAGTTGTAGGACTTCAGCCCGTCGAAGAAGTTGTGCGCCATCTGCGCGCCGAGGTGCGCGTGCAGCGCCGAGTCCTCGCGCAGCTTGGCCTGGCGGATGTGGAGGATGGCGGCGATGGCGCCACGGTCGGTGTAGTGCCAGCGCTGCGTGCGCGTGACCTGCAGGCCGGCGTGCTCGACGAGGAAGTCCTTCTGCGCGACTTCGTTGGGCAGCACGAGGATCTCGTACTTCTCCTTCATGCCCATGTAGGGGCCTTCGCCCATGTAGCCACCGGCGCTGCCGGAGCGCCCGGGCGCGAAGACCATGCCGCTCGTGCCCGACAGCTCGCCGAAGCGCGCCTGCAGGTCCTCGAGGCGCTGCGCGTACAGGTGCAGGCGCTGCCACTCGTCCAGCGCCGCCTCCTCGACGGCGACCGCGGGCAGGGCCTGCTTGAGGCGCGCGAGCTCCTCCATGACCTTCTTCTTCTCCTCGCGGCGCACCTTCATCGGGCCCGCGGCGAAGCCGATGCGGTAGTTCTTCGACTCGATCCAGTGGATGTCGACCGTCGACAGCAGCGCGTCGACCTTGGCGCTGTCGGAGCCCTTCTTGCCGAACGGGAACGGCCCGTGCGAGACGAGGCCGGCCGCCGCCAGGAGCGCCGGGTCGTTCTTGCACCAGGTGCAGTTGGACGGATCCGTGCGGTCCTTCTTCTGCGCCTCGGCGCCGGGCGCCAGCATCACGAGGAGCGCGGCGCAGGACGCCGCCCAGATGCCCGCGCGCGCCATCAGACGCGCCCCTTCCACTTCTTCGCCGTCTCGATGGCCTCGAAGGCCGAGATGTCCTCGAGCGGCGCTTCGCCGTCGACCATGCCGCGCAGCGCGTTGATGGTCGCCACGCGGATCGAGTTGTCGTCGTTGTCGAGCAGGCCCTTGATGGCGCCCGCGTCCTCCTTGATGCCGCAGCCGGCGAGCAGGCGCAGCGCGGCGACCGTCGCCTTGCGGTCGTCCGGCTTGACGCGCGCCAACGCCCACGCGCTGGCCTCCTTGCCGCGCGCGCCCTCGAGCGCCGCGCGCAGCTCGCGCTTCTTCTTGTCCCACTTGGCGCCGGCGACCTCGAGCAAGGCCTCCATGCCCGCGATCGAGCCGGCCGAGGCGCAGCACAAGGCCGCCGCGTAGCGCTCGTTCGCGTCGGCCTTCTCGCCCTGCTTGGCGAGCTTCGCCCAGGCCTTCTCGGCGGGGGCCTTCAGCTCCGGGTCGGGGAAGGCGGCCGCGCGCCACAGCGCGAAGGCGCGCACGGGCTGGTTCTTGTCCTCGAAGCGCGCCGCCAGGAGGCGCGTCATCGACGCGTCGGTCGAGGTCGACAGCACGTCGAGCAGCCGGTCGCGCGCCCCTTCGGCCTTCTCCTTGCCGTAGCGGTCGAGCAGGAACGGCACGGCCGCGGCGCCGGCGGAGGCGAGCGCCTCGCGGGCGGTGCGCTCCATCTCCTCGGTCGAGGCCTTGCACAGCTTCTCGACCTCCACGAGCAGCGCCTCCTTGTCGGCGGGCTTGGGCCACGCCGCGAGCTTGGTCGCCGCGGGCGCCTCGACGGCCGGCTTGGCGGGAGGGGCCTGCTCGTCGGCGAAGGCGGGCGTCGCCAGCCAAGGGAGCGCCAAGGCGCAGGCATGCAGGTGGATCGAGCGCTTCATCGGGCGTTGAGCTTCTTCTGCCAATGGAGGGGGACCACGTCGCGCCAGCTCGGATCGACGAAGCGCAGGGTCGAGCGCGCGAAGCGCTCCTCGATGCCGCGCTGGGCCGAGTCCGAGGGGAGCCAGCCGCGATGATACACGCGCAGCGAGCAGGCGAAGTCGCGCGGGTTGGCGGCGTCGCCGCGCGAGACGAGGCGCGCGAAGCACCACACCCCGGGCTGCTCCATGACCGGCGAGAGGTCGCCGACCTCGGCGTCGAGCGCCCAGTTCCAGAGGATCGGCGTCAGCTTCTGCCAGTCGCCCGCCAACTCGCGCTCCTCGACCGAGAGCAGGGCGAGTTCGCCGGCGGGCGCCCCGGCGAGCACCGCCGCGCGCGCCCGCTCGATGGCGACCAGCGCGTCCGCGCGTCCGGCGCGATCGACGAGGCGCGCCCCCGCCAGCGGGAACATCGTGTTCGTCAGGGCGAGTTGGCGCAGGTGCGGCAGGCTCGCCACGGGATCGAGCCTCGCCCACACGCCGGCGACGGCGTCGATGGTGGCCTCGTCGAGGGGCTCGTCGTCGAGCATCAGCACGGCGCCCGGAGGCGCCGGCGGCGCCTCGTCGTCCGTCCGGTCGGGCGCGCACGCGAGAAGCAGCGCGGCGGCGATGGAGGCGAGCGGCGCGGCCAGGGAGGCGCGGCGGCGCGGCGGGACCGCTTCGGCCGCGCGGACGGACTCGGGTTCGTGCTGCTCGCGCACCATGGTCGGGGAGGGGACGGATCCACGGCGCGCGCGCCGGCCACGCGCGCGTCGTGGACCCGCCGGCGCGCCGCGCGCGAGGCTCAGTTCGAGCCTTCGTCGAGCTCCTCGCCGCCCTCGTCGCGCTCGGGCGGCGGCACGACGATGTCGAAGGTGGCGAGGAAGCGCATCGTCGATTCGGTGACGAAGCGGTAGGTCTCGAGGATGTTGCCCTCGACCGCGTCGAGCAGGCCGTCGTTGCGGGCGCCCGAGAAGGTGGCGTGGTCCTCGAGGTAGAGCGAGCGCGGATCGGCCGCGCAGGACTCGATGCGCAAGGCGTGCGTCGCCGAGCTCTCCTCGGTCGGCGGGAAGACGAGGCGCAGGCCGAACAGGGCGGCGGGGCGGCCGAAGCCGGCTTCGATCTCGTCGTCGAAGCCGAACACGGCGTGCTTCAGGTACGCGCGCGAATCGTCGAAGGCCTGCGGGTTGACCAGCGTGCGCACGGTGACCGTCTGCTGGGTGTACTCGCCGAGTTCGCGCAGCGCGCAGAATTGGCGCGCGACGGCGCGCACGCGCGCGGCGAACTCGTCGTGGGTCAGGCTCGACAGCTCCTCGCGGAAGACGATGCGATCGGGCAGGCAGGTGGCGAGGCTCGCGCCGCCGTTCTCGGGCGGGTTGGCGAAGATGGCGCCTTGCGGGGTGAGCTGGAGGTTCGAGTAGGGGGCTTGAGCGCCCTGGCGCAGGCTCTGGTGCAGGCGCTCGTACGCGGCGGGATCGTGCGGCAGCGCGGCATGGTGCAGCTCGCAGATCAAGGACATCGTGCGCGGGGCGTAGAGCATCAGGCGGGCCATGCGGGTACCTCCACGAGTGTGGTGCGGCGCAACCGGTGGGGCTGTCGCGTCCGTTGGGCACGATGTAACCCCGGACGCGCCTCAGGTCGAGGGGCGCTCGCGATCGAACCGGTCCCAAGTGGGGATTTTACAAACTTGCTAACGGGAATGTCCTTCCGGGAGGGGGCTTGGGACGAAATCCCCGCAGCTTCCGGCCGCCAATGCCGATCTAGATCGCCTCCCCGGAGCCGGGACTGCGGCGCAAACAGCCGCTCACGGTGCGGGGGCGAGCGCGTATCCTGTGCGCCCCAAACCGCTCCCGGCGGGGGGTGGGCAGGTGCCGCGCCACCTGCCATCGAAGCCCTCCTCCCGAGCAAACACGCACCCGACGCGCGCCCGCGCCGTGGCCCACCGGCCGCGACGGACGGGTTCCGCGCCGGCCACACACCAAGCGACACCATGCAGACTCGACCCCTCTTCGCCGCCTTGGCGCTCGTCCTCGGCGCGGCCACCTCCGCCCCCGCCGCCGTCGCGCAGGGAATCGGCCCCGCGCCCGCCGCCGGCGACGCCGGTTCGATCTTCGGCGCCCCGCTGGTCGTCAACGGCGTGCGCGTGCCCGACGTCGAGATCCAGCGCTTCCTGATCTACGGCGCCGGCCGCCTGCAGGTGGAGATGCAGCGCGTCGCGCTGATCATCGAGGACGAACTGGCGCGTCGCGCGCAGGGCGCGGCCCTCAGGCAGATCGACGCGCAGAACGCCGCGCGGCTCGACGCCGCGGCCGAGGCGGCCGTCGCCGCGCGCGAGAAGGACAAGCCCTTCGCCTCCGCCGATGAGCGCGCCGCCGCGCTGCGCGACGAGCGCGAGGCGCAGAAGGGCGCCTTGTACCAGGCCGAGGAGGTCGTGGCCGCGTACCGCAAGCTCTACGACCAGGAGCTGTCCCTCGTGCGCGAGCAGGTGGCGCTGCCCGAGGAGGAGTTCGCCAACGAGTACCAGAAGACCATCGACGACTTCGTCAAGAGCTACCCGACGCTCAACGCCGAGGCCGAGGTGGCGCGCGCGTTCCGCACCATCGACTGGTACCGCGAGAACCTGCGCCAGACGCTGCTCTTCGACCGCGTGTTCTTCCCGGACGATCCGGCCAACTGGCCCGAGACGACGGTCGAGGCCGTGCGCGCCGACAGCGGCGACGCGATGATCGAGGACGCGCACCAGAGCTACAAGATGCGCCGCGAGTACGCCGAGAAGACCGGCGAGCCGCTGTCCAAGGAGGACCCGATCTACACGCAGATGATGCGGCAGATCGTGCGCGACGCCTGCTTCGCGACCGTGAGCTACAAGACGGCCTTCGACGGGCTGCCGCAGGACCTGATCCTGACCGGCGACAAGGACGGCGACGGCGCGCCCGAGCTGGTGGTCAAGACCGCCGACATGTGGGCCAAGGTCGCGCCGACGCTGGCGGAGACCGAGATCCGCGAGGCCAAGGAGTGGTTCGCCACCACGATCGCCACGCGCGACGCGCTGCGCGCCGCGGGCGAGGGCGTCCTGCTCACGCGCGACGAGGAGCAGCAGGCGATCCGCGACCTGAAGAAGACGATGGAGGGGACCTACTTCACCATCGACATCCTCGCCACGCAGGAGTACCTGTTCCCCTCGGCCGAGAGCTTCCAGGAGTACTGGTGCCTGCTCGAGTCGTTCAAGCGCTTCAAGAAGCCCGAGCTGGCTCGCCAGGAGAACGGCGACATCGCCAAGGCGCTGCGCGACCACCTCGAGCGCGCCAACAAGGTCATGGGCCTCGGCCAGGTCGACGTCGACGTCATGCTGGTCAGCGCCTTCGACATCCCGAACTTCAAGTGGAAGGACGACGGCTGGAACTGGGCCGAGAAGCGCGCCAAGGAGATCAAGCAGCAGATCGAGGACCAGCAGCGCCGCCACGCGGCGGATCCCGCCAAGGAGAAGGATCCGGCCGTGTACTGGGACGAGCTGATCGCCGAGGTCAGCGAGTACTGGGACCCGCCCTCGCCCGAAGGCCAGGGCAAGCGCGGCTCGGACGTGTCGATGAAGAACAAGGGCCGCTTCGGCCTGCGCTACCGGAACGACCTCGTCGGCTTCGTCGGCGAGACGCGCTACCGCGAGTGGGTCACGGGCTTCTCGCTGACCGACTTCGTGTTCTTCGACCAGGCGGAAGGCACGGTGGCCGGCCCGTTCAAGGGTCCGCAGGGCTGGTACCTGACGCGCGTCAAGCGCCGCACGCCGCCGTCGCGTCCGCTGAACCTCGCCGAGCCCAAGCACATCGAGCTCTTGACCGACGACTGGACGCGCGTGGCCTTCAACGCCTTCGGCGTGCAGTCGACCAAGAACGCCAAGATCGAAGGGCTGTGAGCCCGGGGGGCGCCTCGCCCTTGGACCACGCGCGGGCCGCGCTCCCTCTGCCGAGGGGCGCGGCCCGCG
>JBEBCR010000422.1:0-7854 GCA_041157565.1 Planctomycetota bacterium
GGCGCGTTCTACGGTTCGCGCGCCGTGCTCAAGGAGGCAGCCGCGAACCTGCCCGTCGAGCCGCCGGTGGCGTGGCTGCCGCAGAACGAGATCGGCAACTCGCCCAGCCAGCCCACGCTGCTGCCCGCGTCCTTCGGGCCCTACGCGGGGCACGTCGTGCATGGCGACGTCACGCACGGCGGCTTGAAGCGCGACGTGGTCGACGTGGTCGACGGAGTCTGGCAGGCCTGCGTGTTCCGCTTCACCCAGGGTCTCGAGGCCGGCACCAACCGCGTCGTCGTGGGGCCGGACGAGGCCTTGTACGTGGGCGGCATCGGCTCGACGGGCAACTGGGGCCAGGAGGGCAAGCTGCGCCACGGCCTGCAGCGGCTCGCCTACCGCGGTCCCGCGCCCTTCGAGATGCGCTCGATCCGCGCCATGACCGGTGGACTCGAGATCGAGTTCACCAGCGCGCTGGCGCCGGGCCAAGGCTGGGACGCGCGCGGCTACCAGATCTCGCAGTGGCGCTACGCGCCCACGGAGCAGTACGGCGGCCCCAAGCTCGACGAGGAGAGGCTCGTCGTGCGCCGCGCCAGCGTGTCGAAGGACCGCTCGCGCGTCCACCTCGCGATCGACGGACTGCGCGAGGGCCATGTCGTGCACGCGCGCCTCGTCGGGGGCCAGCGCGACGAGGACGGTCGACGGCCGTGGACCAGCGAAGGCTGGTTGACCTTGAACAAGGCGCCCATGGACCGTCCGCTGGAGCTGCGCGATGCGCCGCGCTTCGAGCAGAACCGGCTTTCGGCCGAGGAGGTGGAGCAGGGGTTCGAGCTCCTGTTCGACGGCCAGTCCCTCGACAAGTGGAAGGGCCACCAGAAGGAGGCGCTCCCGGTCGGCTGGGTGGTCGAGGAAGGCGAACTCGTCTGCCGCGGCGGAGGCGACCTCGTCACGCGCGAGTTCTGGGGGGACTTCGAGCTGCGCCTCGAGTGGCAGGTGCCGCCCGGCGGCAACAGCGGGATCTTCTTCCACGTCTCCGACGCCCACGCGCACGTGTGGGAGACCGGGCCGGAGATGCAGATCCTCGACAACGAACGGCATCCGGATGGGAGGAACCCCGCCACCTCGGCGGGAGCCAACTACGCGCTGCACGCGCCGCCGCGCGACCTGACGCTGCCGGTGGGCCTGTGGAACGAGGCTTCCATCCGCTGCCGGGACGGCGAGGTCGAGTACCGGCTCAACGGCGAGGTGTCGGCGCGCTTCGTGGTCGGCTCCGAGGAATGGCGCGTCCTGGTGGCCGCCAGCAAGTTCGCCTCCATGCCCGGCTTCGGACGCTTCCGCCAAGGCCGGATCGCGCTGCAGGACCACGGCGATCCGGTGCGCTTCCGCAACATCCGCGCGCGGCGCCTGTGAGCGCGCGCCGCGTCCGCGCGCGCGTTGTCAAGAAATCTTGACGATCCGCGGCGCGGGCGCGCGGGGCCGCTCCCGGGCGCCGTCCGTCCGCACCAGGGCGACTTGACAGGCGCGCGTCCCGGCTGGGAGCATCTCGCGCCCATGCAGAGCAGGACGAGCGCCCCGCCCCGCGTCGCCGCCGGTTCCGCGCGGCTCTTCTACGCCTTCGACGTGGGCTCGGCCATCGACCTGGAGGCGGCGCAGCGCGCCTTGGCGGGCGAGGCGGCGCTGGAGCGGATCCGGCACAAGGGCCACGCGCCGCGCCACGCGCAGTTCGATCCGCCGCCGCTCCTCGTGCTGCGCGACATGCCCGCGCTCGAGGTCGCCGGATTCAGGACCCTGCCGCAGGTCGAGGTGACGCTGTGGGACTTCGGCGGCGTCGCCGTGGCCTTCGAGGCTTCCATCGCCGGGCTGGACCTCGAGCAGCTCGCCGCGGGAGCCACGCGGCTGGCGTCCGACTCGACGGCGCAGGACGCCGCGCGCGCCCTGGTCGAGCGCCTGGTGGCCGCCCTGCGGCCGTGCATCGACCATCCTTCGCTGGCCGAGCAGGAGGAGGACTACGTGGCGTGGGAGGTGCGCTCGTTCGAGGGCGATCTCGCGCCCGAGGAGCTGCTCGCGCGGCACGAGCGCGTCTTGGCGCGCATCCTGCGCGCCGAGCCGGACGAGCTCTCCGAGCAGGAGGTGCGCGAAGCCGTGGAGACGGTGGTGCGCTTCGGCACGCGCGACCTGGCCATCGTCGACTGGAACGGCGCGTTCCTGCTCGACCCGGAGCCGGCGGACACGCTGGCCGTGCTGGAGTTCGCCAACCTCGAGCTGCTCGAGCTGCGCTTCCTCGACGATCGCCTGGACAAGGCGCTCGATCGCGCCTACGCCACGCTGCAGCAGCCACGTTCGATGTGGCGCGTCTTCCAGCGCGATCGCGCGCGGCGCGAGATCGCCGCCGTCGCGCGCTTGCAGATCGACGCGGCGCTCCTGTACGAACGCGTCGACAACGCGCTCAAGCTGCACGGCGACCAGTACCTCGCGCGCGTGCACCGCGCGGCGGGGGAGAGCTACGGCTTCGCCGAATGGCACCACAGCGTGCAGCGCAAGCTGGAGACGATCGAGCGCGTGCACGACAAGGTCCACGGCGAAGCCGCCGACCTGCGCATGGAGACGCTCGAGTGGATCGTGATCCTCCTGATCGCCGGCGAGATCCTGCTGTCCTTGTCCGGGATCTTCAGCCACTGAGGCGCGCGTCGACCGCGAGCGCGCCTCAGGAACCGTGGCGCGCGCGGCCTTCCCGCTCCCACCACGCCAGCCATTCCCTGCTGGTGTCCATGCGCAGGCCCACGAGGCGCGACAAGGCCGCGCGCACCGCCACCGATTCCTGCGCGCGCGCCCCTGCCGCGACCGTAGTGGAGACGACGGCCACCTCGAGCACGGATCCCTCGACCAGCGTCCCGATCGTCGGATCCGCCACGGCGGAGAACTGGGCCACCTCCACGTCGAAGTCGGCCACGTAGGCGCGCTGCGATCCGAAGTGCACGTGCGCCCGCGGCGGTCGCGTCGCCGCCTGCCCCGCGCTCGTGGCCGGCTGCGCCAGTCGCGCGACCAGCGCCGGCACCGCCGCCGCGTAGCCCATGTGCCCCAAGGCCTCCGCCGCGCGTTCGCGCATCAGTGGCGAGGCGGATTCGGCCAACGCCTTGGCGAAGGGCTCGGTGGTCGCGGCGTCGCGCGCGCAAGCCAGCATGCGCGCCGCCTCGCGTCGCGCGTCGGCCGAGGGATCGAACATGGCGTGCATGGCCGCCTCGCGGCGCGCCTCGCCCGGATGCAGCCGGCGCAGCGCCAGCATGGCGAACGTGCGCCGCGCGACGATGGTCGAGCCCAGATCGCCGCGCAGGCGCGCGCGCAGCGCATCCTTGTCGCTCGCCGTGGCGAGCTTCAAGGCGACCGCCTCGCGCGCGGCGGGGGGCAGCGTGGGGCCGAGCTCCAGCAGGCGCGAGAGGCTCTTCTCGTCGCGTGCTTCCGGCACGAGCAGCAAGTCGTGCTCGCGCACCACGGCCAAGGCCTGTGGTTCGTCCGGGCGCGCGCGCAGCACGGAGTCGAGCTCCCCGAGCGCCTCCACGTGCAGTCCAAGCTCCGCCGCGCGCCGCGCGGAGGCCACCGAGGCCTTCCACTCGCCGTCCCGACCCGCGGCGGCCCGCAGCGCGCCGCGCGCCTCGCGCCACTCCTTCAGCGCCTGCGCCTCGTCGCGCGCCGCGGCCACCTGCCCGGGGGGCAAGTCGCGCCAGCCCGACGCGTCCTTGACCGACCAGCGTCCCGACTCCTGCTTGCAGAGGACGCGCACCTTGGCGCCGTCCTTGAGCACGAGCACGCGCCGCCCCTCGGGCAGGTCGCTCGTGGGGACCAAGGAGGACAGCAGCAGCGCGGCGAGGAAGAGGGACGGCATGGTGGTCCGAAGGCGCGGGCAAGCGGCGTGCCGGAGTCGGCTCGCCGCGTCCATTGTGCCCCAAGGCCGGCGGAAGCGCATCCAGCCGTTCGGGGCGCCCCGGCGCGGACCCGCGCGCGGGCTGGTCGCCGCCTCCCCGCGCGCCCAGGGCGTGCGCGAACGCACGCCGCGCCCTCCTCCGAAGATCGGCGCCGCGCGATCGGCGCAGTACCATGCCAGGCATGCTCGCAGCACTGTGCGCCACCCTCGCGCTCCAAGGCCCGAACTTCCCCGTCGAATCGCAGGCGATCGTCGCCCCGGCGGAGGGGATGCTCGTCGTCGGCGGCGAACGGCAGGAGTGGACCGCGCCTTGGACGACGGACTGGGCTTGGCGCGAGCTGCTGGTGTCCTGGAATCTCGACGTGGCGGAAGGCGCGGGCGCCGTGGTCGAGCTGTCCGTCGAGGATGGCGCAGAGCGCAGCGGGTGGATGCACCTGGGCGAGTGGGGTGTCGCGCCCGACGCCCGCGCGCCGCTCGAGACGCCGCTCGGCAAGGTCGAGGTCGACTGGTTCAAGCCCAAGCGCCCCTTGAAGGCGGCGCGCGTGCGGGTGCGCGCGCACGGCAAGCCCGGCGCCGCCGTGCGCGTGGCGCGCCTCGACTTCGTCGCCTCCGACATCGCCGCGCGGCGCGACGCGCCCGCCAAGGCGTCCACCGTCGATCCGCTGCTTTGGCGTCGCCGCCTCGACGTGCCGTTCCTCTCGCAACGCTCGGCGGGCGCCGAGATCGCCTCGCGCGTGTGCTCGCCCACCTCGACCACGATGCTCCTGGCGTGGCGCGGCGTGCCGGTCGAGCTGGAGCGCTTCTGCGCGCTGGCCTACGACCCGGTCCACGACATCTACGGCAACTGGCCGCGCAACGTGCAGGCGGCGTGGACGCTGGGCGTGCCCGGGCGCCTGGCGCGCTGCTCGAACTGGGCCGAGGTCGAGGCGCACATCGCCGATGGCCAGCCGCTGGTCGTCTCCATCCGCGCGAAGAAGGGCGAACTCGCCGGCGCGCCCTACGAGAGCACCAACGGCCACCTGCTCGTGCTCGTCGGGTTCGACGAGCAAGGTCGCGTGCTGGCCAACGACCCCGCCACCAGCGATCCCGCGCGCGGCCGCTGCACCTTCGCGCGCGCCGACATGGAGGTCGTGTGGATGAACCGCGGCGGACTCGCCTACGTCCTGATGGAGCGCGAGGGCGCCGGCGGGGAACGCCGCTGAATCGCGCGCCGAGGCGCTAGTGGCGCGCGGCTCAGCGTTGGAAGGCCGGCAGGAGCCCCGCCGGCAGGAGGAGCACGAGGGCCTCCATGCTGGTGGCGTAGGCGTCTCCGAAGCGCTCGTCGCGGAAGCGGCCATCCTCGGCCTGCCGCGCCAGCGCGGCCGAAAGCTCGGCGCGGCGCCATTCGAGCCACGGTGCGCGGTCCTCGAGCTGCCACAAGGCCTGCGCCAGGTAGAGCGCCTCGTAGCGCGGGCACACCACGAGGCGCGCCGCCTCGGGCGCGTCCGGCGTCCGGCGCAGGGCGAGCGCGCGCGCGATCCAATCGTGGCCTTGGCGCAGGTCCGCGCCGGAGTACGTACCGGCGTTCTGCAGCACGCCGATGCCGGCCGCCGTCAGCGCCACGGAGACCTGCTTGTCGCCGATGGCGTAGGCGAAGGCGCCGTCCTCGCGGCGCGTGCGGCGCAGGTAGGCAAGCGCGCGCTCGACCACGGCCGCGTCGACCGCGACGCCCACGTCGCGCGCGCCGCGCAGCGCCTGCACGGCGCACACGGTCAGCGAGCTCTCGTGGCCGCCGCCGCGCTCCGGCTCGTACCACCAGCCGCCTTCGACTCCCTGCGCGCGCAGCAGCAGGTCGAGGGCCTCGCGCAGCGCGCCTTCCACGCGCGCGCCGAGGTCGTCCTTCCTCGACATCGACCACGCCTGCGCCAAGGCCAGCGTCGCGTAGCAGTGGCCGTGCATGCGCGACACGAGGTCGCCGGGTCGCGAGATCCAGCCGCGGCGCGGCGAGGAGGGATCGCGGTCGCAGCACGCCACCAGCCACTCGATGGACTTCGCCAGCCGCGCGCCGTGCTCGCCGCGCCCGGGCGTCGCGCCGCCGGCCATCCACGCCAGCGCGCACAGCGCGGTGGTCGCAACGGGGGCGTGGCCCGCCGCCTCGGCGCGCGAGGCCCCGCCGGCGACGCCGGTGGAGGAGAAGCTCCCGTCGGGATCCTGTTCCTTGGCGATCCAGGCCAAGGCCCGCGCGGCCGCGTCGCGGGCGCGCTCCTCGAGCTCGTCGGCGGCCATGCCGGACTTGGCGCGCGTCGCCTCCGCCGGGCTCGCGGCGCCGCGCTCCCCGAAGGCGGGGCGCTTGTCAAAATGAATGGACGGAGCGGCATCGGCCGCCGGTCCCGGCAGGCACGAGAAGAGCGCCGCGCACAGGGCGATCACGGGTTCTTCGACAGCCTGCGGTAGTAGCCGTCGATGGCGTCGCGGTAGCGCGGCGGCAGGTCGCGTCCGCCCTGCGCGCGGAACACGTCGCGCGCGTGCACCGGCAGGTCGCCCCAGCGATCCGCGCCGTCCGCGCCCTGGCTGCCGGCGCCCAGCGGATCGCCACCCGGGTCCGAGCCCGCCCGCGAGACGCCGGCGTCGCCGCCCTGCTGGCGCCCGTCGCGCGGACGCGACTCGCCGCCCGGCGCGGGCCGCGAGCCCTGCTGGTCGTCGGCGCGGTTTCCCTGCTGGCGGCCCTGCTCCCGTCCACCTTGTTCGCGTCGCGCGCCCTCGTTCGGACCCTCCGGAGTCGCTTCCCGCTGCGTCGACTGCTCGCTGCGTCCGGCGAGGGGCGAGGACGAGCCGTCGCCACCTTGCTGCTCCTGTCCTTGGCCGCTGGAGCCGCCGCCCGAACCGCCGCCGCCGCCGCCACCTTGCTGGCCTGACTGGCGCGCCAGCTCGAGCAGCCGGTCGATGTCCGCCTGCACCTTGCGCGAGTTGTCGGCGGTCTGGCGCAGCAGTTCGTCCATGCTGGAGAGGCCCGCTTCGCGCAGCTTCTTCGTGTCGCCCGCGGCCGCGTCGGAGAGCAGCTTGTCGATCTCCTTGAGCTGCTTCTCCACCTCGCCGAACAGGCGCAGCATCTCCGCCTGCCCGTCTTCGGCCTGCTGGGACAGGCGACGCGGCGGCGCTTCGTCCTGCCGCGGGGCAGAGGCGGCGACGGGCAGGCACAGGCACAACCACAAGAGGGATTTCATCGCCCTTCTCCTTCGCGGCCTTCCTCGCCGCCAGCTGGTTCGATGCGCACGGGCGGAACTCCCTCGGCGCCGGGATCGGGCACGCCCAACCGCCGGCGGAAGGCGACGAACAGCTCGCTGGTGCGTTCGTGGCGCCGCGCCAGGCGGCCCACGTCCTCGAGCAGCAGCGGATCGACTCCGTCGGCCTCCTTGAGCTCGGGGTGCAGGGCCAGTAGGCGCTCGATCGACTCCATGACGTCGACCTCCATCTTGCGCAGCAGCTTCAGCTCGGCCTCGTCGGGCACCAGCCGGTTCTCCGGCTGCTGCTGCTGGTTCTGCTGGCCCTGCTGCTGCTGCTCCTCCTCGCGCCGGCGATCCTTCTCGGCCTGCAAGGCGGCGTTCAGCCAGTCGAGGTCCTGCTTGACATCCTGCTGCAGCGCCTGCACGCGCTCGCCGGACTGCCAATCGCCCTCTTCCGTCATCAGGGCGGCGATGCGCTTCAAGTCCTCCTCGACGCGCGCGAAGACGCTCTGGAAGACCACCGAGCCCTCGTCGCCGATGGACTTGGCCAACTCGGCGCTCTTCTTCGCCAGCGCCTCCTCCGCGCGCGCGATCTTGCGCAAGCGCAGCTTCTGCGCGTGGGTGGCGCGTTGCGCCTCGCCGCGCGCCTGGTCGAGCTCCGACAGGGCCGCCATCTCGGCCACGTGCGCCTCGAGGAGCTTCTGCACCTCCTCGGAGATCTGGAACAGGAGCTCCTCCTGGCGCAGCTTCTGG
>JBEBCR010000423.1:0-3352 GCA_041157565.1 Planctomycetota bacterium
ACCATGGCCTTCTCGCCCTTCTTCTTGAGGACCTTCGCCACCATGCCCGCGGCGGGCGCGGGCAGCTCGGTCGTGACCTTGTCGGTCTCGATGACCACCACGGACTGGTCCTTGTCCGCGCTCGCGCCTTCGCCGACGAGCCAGTCGCCGATCTGGACTTCGGTGATGGACTCGCCCACGGAGGGCACGCGCAGTTCGAGTTGGCTCATGGCTGGATGGTGTAGCGCATCGGCCGCCCTCAGGCGAAGGCGGCGTCGAGGACCTTCTGCTGTTCGATCTTGTGGGCGCTGGGCGATCCCGTGGCGGGGGAGGCCGAGGCCTCGCGCGCCACGCCGTCGAAGCCCTTTCCGAGCATGCTCGGGCCGAAGCGGGACCACAGGTACTGCCACGCGCCCATGTTGCGCGGCTCCTCCTGGACCCAGCGCACCTCCTTGGCGGCGGAGTACGGCGCGAGCGCGGCCGCGAGGTCCTTCTCCTGCAGCGGGTGCAGCTGCTCGAGGCGCAGGATGGCGACGTCGCCGCGCCCGAGCTTCTCGCGCTGCTCGACGAGCTCGTAGTACAGCTTGCCGCTGCACATGAGCACGCGCGAGACGCGCGCGGCGTCGACGCCGGCGTCCGCGATGATGCGCTGGAAGGAGCCCTGCGCGAAGTCCAAGAGCGGCGAGACCGCCTTCGGGTGGCGCAGCAGGCTCTTCGGGCTCATCACGACCAGCGGCTTGCGCCACTTGCGCACGACCTGGCGCCGCAGGCAGTGGAAGACCTGCGCGGGCGTCGTGAGGTTGACGACCTGGATGTTGTCGCCGGCGCATTGCTGGAGGAAGCGCTCGAGGCGCGCGCTGCTGTGCTCGGGGCCTTGCCCCTCGAATCCGTGGGGGAGCAGCATCACGAGGCCCGAGAGGCGCTTCCACTTGGCCTCGGCGCTGACGAGGAACTGGTCGATGATGACCTGCGCCACGTTGTTGAAGTCGCCGAACTGCGCCTCCCACACGACGAGCGCGTCGGGCGCGTCGAGCGTGTAGCCGTACTCGAAGCCGAGGACCCCCGTCTCCGAGAGCGGGCTGTTCCTGACCAGCACGTCCGCCTGCTGCACGCCCAGCTCGCGCAGGAGGTGCAGGCGGCGCGCGTCGTTGGTGTCGCGCAGGACGGCGTGGCGGTGGCTGAAGGTGCCGCGCTCCACGTCCTGGCCGGTCATGCGCACGCGCCAGCCTTCGGCCGCCAGCGTGGAGTACGCCGCCAGCTCGCCCATGGCCCAGTCGAGCGGCTTCTCGCCGCGCGCCATCTCCGCGCGCGCCTCGAGCAGGCGCGCGATCTTGGGGTTGGGCTGGAAGTCGGCCGGCGTGCGCGTCGTGGCCAGCAGGAGCTGCGAGAGGCGCGCGGCGTCCACGTGGGTGGCGACCTCGGCGCACTGCGCGTCGGCTCCGCCCTGGTAGCCGCTCCACTCGGGGCCCAGCGGCTCGCGCTGGTACTGGTAGTCGGGCGCCTTGGACGCGTCGAGCTCGGCCTCGAGCTTCAGTCGGCGCTCCTCCGCGATGCGGTCGGCGTCTTCGCGCGTCAGCTCGCCGTGCGCGAGCAGGTGGTCGAGGTAGCCCTCGCGCACCGGCTTGCGGCTGCGGATGGCGGCGTACAGGACCGGCTGCGTGAAGGCGGGCTCGTCGCCTTCGTTGTGGCCGAGCTTCCTGTAGGCGTACATGTCGATGACCACGTCGGTGCGGAACTCGGCGCGGAAGTCGATCGCCAGGCGCACGACCTGCAGGACCGCCTCGGGGTCCTCGCCGTTCACGTGGAAGATCGGGATCTGCAGCATCTTCGCCACGTCCGTGCAGTACGTCGTGCTGCGACCGTCCTGCGGATCGGTGGTGAAGCCGATCTGGTTGTTGACGATGACGTGCACCGTGCCGCCGGTCTGGTAGGCGTCGAGCTGCGAGAGGTTCAGCGTCTCCTGCACGATGCCCTGGCCGCCGAAGGCCGCGTCGCCGTGGATCAGGACGGCGAGCCCGGTCGCGCCGTCCACGTCGCCCGCGCGCTCCATGCGCGCGCGCACCCGGCCCTGCGCCACCGTGTTCACGAACTCGAGGTGGCTCGGGTTGAAGCACAGCGACAAGCGCACGTTGCGGCCCGCGCGCGTGGCGTGCTCGCTGGTGTGGCCCAGGTGGTACTTCACGTCGCCGCCGCCGAGGTGCAGCGCGCCGTCGACGTCGGCGAATTCGCGGAAGATCTGCCGCGCGCCCTTGCCCATCACGTTCGCCAGCACGTTGAGTCTGCCGCGGTGGGCCATGCCCAGCACCACGTCGGAGACGCCGTGCTCGGAGGCGCGCTCGACGAGGTTGTCGAGCAGCGGGATGAGGCTCTCGGAGCCCTGCAGCGAGAAGCTCTTGGCGCCGAGGAACTTCTTCTGGACGAACTCCTCGAACAGCACCGCGTCGGTCAGGCGCTCGAGCGTGCGCACCTGCTCCTCGCGCGACATCTGCAGGCGGTTCTCGCACTGCTCCATCCGGCGCTGCAGCCACTCGACCTTGCGCAGGTCGTCGATGTGCATGAACTGCACGCCGATCGAGCGGCAGTAGGTCGTGCGCAGCTTGTCCAGGATCTCGGACAAGGTCATCGAGCTCGCGCCGAACAGGCGCTCGGTCGAGAAGCGCTCGCCCATGTCGGCCTCGCCGAAGCCGTGGTACTGCGGGTCGAGCTCGGGGAAGTGCGGACGCGGCTGCTCGAGCGGATCGATCCGCGCGATCATGTGCCCGCGCACGCGGTAGGCGCGCACGAGCTGGTCGAGGCTCTCCTGTCCGCGCGCGTCGACGCCCGCCTCGGGGCCGGCGCTGGCGGGTTCCGGCCGCGGCTCCGAGCCGTCGGACGGCAGCGACTCGAAGTACGTGCGCCAGTCGGGCGAAACGGACTGCGGGTCCTCCTGCCAGCGCAGGTAGAGGTCCTCGGCGAACAACAGGGACGAGGCGTCGGGAGGTAGGGCCGTGTCGGGCATCGCTTTGGGCTCGAGTAGCGGGGCGAAGAGGATACCAGAACACGCCTCGGAAGCCGGGCGCCATTCCGTGGCGCAAGAGGCTTCGCGGAAGGGACTTGCGCCGGCTCTCCCGCGCCTCAGGCGGCCCTGCGCCAGCCCCCGCGCGCCTCGAGCGCGAGGAGCGCCGCGCAAAGCGCCAGACCGACCCAGAAGAGCAGCACGCCCCGCCTCCACGAGTCGGGCGAGTACCACAGCTCGAGGCGCCATTGCCCCGGCGGCACCTCGATCGCCTGGAAGGCGTAGTTGGCGCGCAGCACCTCGGTCTCCTCGCCATTCAGCGTCGCGCGCCAGCCCGGGTACCAGGTCTGCGAGACGAGCAGCCAGCCCGGCTCGCGG
>JBEBCR010000424.1:0-2786 GCA_041157565.1 Planctomycetota bacterium
GTGCCCGCCTACGCCGCGGCCTGGCGCGCGCGCGGCACGCCATGGGTCGGCGACCATCCGACGCAGTTGGCGCTGGGCGCCAGCGCCGTGGCGTGGATCGACTTCGAGGAGGCGGGGCGCGCGGCCGGTCGCCTCGTGGCGCGCATCGTCGCAGGCGCATCGCCGCGCGACCTGCCGGTGGTCGTGGTGTCCACGGGCAAGGTGGCGCGCGCCGCGCCGCGCGGCGGCGGCTAGACTCGACGCCCATGTCCTGGGCGCCCCCCCTCGAGATCGACGAGCGCGTGCCGGCCTGCGCCGTGGTCGCGGCGCCCGCGCGCCTCGGCGCGGGCTCGATCGAAGGGCTGCAGGACGAGGTGCGCCGGCGCCGCGGCGAGGCGTGGCGCAGCGTGGTGCTCGACCTCTCGCGCGTCGAGTCCATGTCGAGCCTGGGCGTGCGCCTGGCGCTGCAGTTGGCGCAATGGTGCCGCCGCGAAGGGTTGTGGTTCGCCCTGCGCTCGCCGTCCGCCGAGGCGCGACGCGTGTGCGAGCTCGCCGGGCTGCGGCCGCTGTGCGAATCGGAGGCCGCCGTGGCGATCGACGCGGTCGAGTTCGACATGGCCGCCGAGCGCGCGGCCGTCGGCCCCCGCCTGGACGCGATCGAAGCGGTGCTCGAGCGCTTCGGCCAGCCACGGGACGCGATCCTGCGCGCGCGCCTCGTGCTCGAGGAGCTGCTCCTGAACATCGTCGACCACGGCCGCCCGCGCTCGGGCCGCATCTCGATCCGCCTGGTCCGCACGGACCCCATGCTGCGCGCGCGCCTCGTCGACGATGGCGCGCCCTTCGATCCGTTCCGGGCGGAACTGGAGCAGCACCCCGACGACATCGCCGAGCGCCGCATCGGCGGGCTGGGCGTCGTGCTCGTGCGCCAGACCTGCGACTGGGCGCGCTACGAACGGCGCGGCGACGCGAACATGGTCGAGGTGGGCTTCCTGCCCACGTCCCCCGATTCCCCGACGAACGAGAACACGACCCCATGCTGATCCACCACCACCGCGACGGCGCGCGACGATTGCTGGAGCTCGAAGGACGCTTGGACAGCGACTCCGCCCCCCTGCTCGAGGCCGCCATCCTCGAGGCGCTGGCCGAGGCCCCCGACGAGCTGCGCATCCGCATGGACGCGGTCGACTACCTCAGCTCGGCCGGCCTGCGCGAGCTCGTGCGCGGCGAGAAGCTCGCCACGGCGAAGTCGACGCGCTTTTGCGTGGCGCAAGCCAGCCCGCGAGTGCGCTCGGTCCTCAAGGTCGCCGGGCTGTCGCGCTTGATGCTCGATTGATCGGCGGCGAGCGTGGCGCCGGAGCGCGGCGGAAGGGATGATGGCCCCACTTCCCCTCCATGCTGCACGGCCTTCGAACCCTGGCTCTGGGCCTCGGCCTGATCGCGCTCGCCGCGGGCATCCTGCTGTACGGCGACCGTGGCGCGCGCCATCGGAAGACGAAGCAGGCCACCGCGCACAAGCCGCGCGTCGCCCTGGTCGTGCCCAACTCGCAGTCCACGCTCGAGGACGCGCAGGCGGGCTTCCTCGCCGCGCTTTCCGAAGGCGGTTGGCGCGCCGGCGAGGAGTACGAGCTCGAGCTGCGCAACGCCCAAGGAGACGCGGGCGCGTTGGCGCTGATCGCGCGCGAGGCGACGGCGGGCCGCCACGACCTCGTGGCGACGTTGACCACCAACGCCCTGATCGCCGTGGCGCGCGCCAACGAACAAGGCGCGCGCACGCGGCACGTGTTCGGCCAGGTGGTCGATCCATGGAGCGCCGGCGTGGGCCTCGCGAAGGGACCGCCGTCGGCGCAGCCGGCGTGGATGACGGGCGTCGCCTCGCCGCCGCCGGTCGCCGACGCGCTGCGCCTGGCGCGGCGCCTGCGTCCCGACCTGGCGCGCGTGGGGCTCGTGTGGAACGCGGGCGAGTCCAACTCGCTGCACCAGACGAAGACCGCGCGCGCGACCTGCGCGGAACTGGGTCTGGAGCTGCTCGAGGCCGACGCGTCGAACAGCGTCGAGGTCGGCGAGGCGGCGGCTTCGCTCGTCTCGCGCGGCGCGCAAGCGCTGCTCTTGTCGGGCGACTTGACGGCCATCGTGGCCTTCGACGCGCTGCTCGGGGCCGCGCGGCGCGGCGGGATCCCCGTGCTCAGCTGCATCCCGCCCATGACCGAGCGCGGGGCGTTGTTCGACCTCGGCTGCGACTACGTGGACGTGGGGCGCGAGGCTGGCAAGCTCGCCGCTCGCGTGCTCGCGGGCGAGCGCCCCGGCGACATCGAGGTGCGCGAATACGCGCCGCAGGAGCTGAGGCTCAACCTGGCGGCGCTCGAGGGCTTGAAGGAGCGCTGGGACCCGCCCGCCGACCTCCTGGCGCAGGCGGCATTGGTGTTGGCGCGCGACGGGACGCGCAGCGGTCCGCGGGCGACGAAGCAGGCGACGACGGCAACGACGTCGGCCACGCCGAAGAAGCGCATCGCCATCGCCTACTTCGGCCCCGAACAAACGGTGGACGAGTGCATCGACGGCCTGCTGGGCGGATTGAAGGCCGCGGGCTTCGAGGAAGGTCGCAACCTCGAGGTGCGCAAGTCCCAAGCGCAAGGCGAGATCGTCAACATCGGTCCGATGCTGCAGGCGCTCGACGCCGACGGCCACGACGCCATCGTGACCATGTCGACCCCGGTGCTCGCCTCCGCCTGCGGCGTCGTCACGCGCACCAAGGTGGTGCTGACGTACTGCTTCGATCCGCTGGCGGCGGGCGCGGGCAAGTCGCTGGA
>JBEBCR010000425.1:0-4967 GCA_041157565.1 Planctomycetota bacterium
GCTCGTCCACCGCGGGCCGGCCCGGCCGGCGCCCGGATCAGGGCAGGCGCTCGAACAGGTACGGGCCCTTGGTCGAACCCCAGACCTGCTTGCCGGCGGCGTCGAAGCCGCGGTCCCACGAACCCATGCCGCTCGCCTCGAGGCGCACCTCGCTGCTCGCCCAGGCGGCGCCGGCGAGTTCGCTCGGGCAGCCCTGGCCGACCGTGGCGCCGAGGAACGCCTCGTCGTCGACGCGCCGCAGCACCACGGCGCAGCCTTCGCGCTCGTCCAGGTCGGCGGGCCCGATGGCGTCGAAGGCCCACGGATCCTTCCACTGGCCGGCCCAGCGCAGCGGCTCCTTCGCGAAGGCGTGCACCTCGCTGACGACCGCGTCGCCCTCGGCGCGCAGGCGGTAGACGCGCTGGCGATAGGGCTTGTCGAGCTTGGTGGCGCTGGCCTGCTCGACGTACAGCCACGGACCATCGTCGCGCGACGTCCAGATCGGCACGACGCGCAGGCGGATGTCGAGGAACTCGCCTGCGCTCGCCTGGGACTGCGCCTGCGAGGAGAACGAGCCGCACAACCAGTCCTGCACGACCTCGATGTCGGGCCTGGGCGGCGGAGTCGAGGCGCAGGCGGCGAACGCGAGCGCCATCAAGGGCGCGAATCGGGCGATGTGCATGGCGTGGTTCCTTCAGCGCGTGGCCAGGCGATGGCTGGCGCGCAGCTTGGCCTCGCCGAGCTCGAAGCTCAACACCCCCGCCGCGGGGAGGCCGGACGCGACGGCGTCGACGAGGCGCGCGCCGTCCTTGTGCAGGACCACGCGCTCGCCGACGAGCGTCACGTGCCACTCGTGCGCCGCGTCGTCCGGTCCGGAGGCCCCCGGCAAGTCGTCGAACTCGATCGAGAGCCCCGCGGCGGAGGCGCGCACGCCCGCGGCGAGCCGCGCGGCGCCCCGCAGCGCGGCGGGATCGACGCAGCGGGCGACGAGGCGCGCTCCCCTGCCGGCGAAGGAGAGGCGCAGCACCTCCTCCGCTCCGCCGAACTCCAGCGGGCGCGACAGGTCCGCCACGCGCCACTCGCGCGAGCCGAAGTCGACGACGCGCGGATCGCGCCAGTGGATCTCGCCTTCCTTGCCGGAGTGCACCTGGAACGCGAGGAATCCATCCAGGTCCAGCGGATCGAGGGCGTCGCAGGTCTCGACCCCGTTGACCCACGCCCTGTAGCGCGGTCCACGCGCCTCGATGCGGTAGTGGTTCCACTCGTCCTTGCGGAACGCGGCGCGCGCGGCGTCGCGGCCTTCGAGGCTCGCCAGCCAGCCACGTCCACCCTCGTCGTACAACCCGCCCGACCAGGCGCGCGGGCTGGAGTCGATCTCGAACTGCGGACCGCGCACGCGACCACCTTGGGAGCGCGAGCGCACCTGGATGCCGCTGTTCCCCGGCACGGCGAAGCGCACGTCGACCTCCAGGACGAAGTCGCCATGCAGCGAGCGCGTGGCGAGGAAGCTCTGCGCGCCTCCGCCGACCTTGCCGACGAGCACGCCGTCGACGATCGACCACGCGGCGTCGCCGTGGCGCTCGAAGTCGTCGAGTCCGCGCGCCAGGAGCGGCGCGCCGCCCGCGCGCTCGAGCGCGTCCACGTCGCGCGCGGTCCAGGGTCGGCCGCGCGCGGCGCTGTCGGCGCGCGCCTGCGCCACCGCGGCGAGGGTCGCCGGCTCGGCTTCGTGGCCCCACTCGCGCCGCAGGTAGGTCAGCACCGCCGCGACCTCCTCGTCGGATCCGTTCCAAGCCGGCATCGACAGGTCCCACTCTCGCCCGCGCGACGACAGCGGACCTTCGATCCCGCCCAGCACGATGCGCGCGGCGACGCGCGCATCGCCCAGCAGCCGCGGGGCGTCGAGCAGGGACGGCGCCTTGCCGGGCTCGCCCGCGCCCGAGGGTTGGTGGCAGGCGGAGCAGATGGATGCGTAGACGAGTCGGCCGCGCTCGAACAGCGCCGCCTCGGCGGCGTCCAGGGGTCGCGGCGCGGGGCGGTCGGCGAGGTCGGCGCGGCCCGGCCACAGGATGGAGCCGTGGAGCTCCTCGGCCTTGGCGCGTTCGACGCCCGTGGCGGAGGCGAGGTGCGCGAGGAAGCGGCGCGGCTCGGCCGGCAAGGCGTGCAGTCGCTTGCCGAGGGCGTGCAGCAGGCCGTCGATCATGGCGAAGCGGAACCACTGCGGCAGGTCGACGCGCGTGGCGTAGATGTCGACGAGCTTCATCAGGTCGGCCGCCTTGCGCTCGCGCCCGGCCAAGGTGGCGAGCTCGAACACGGCCTCGCGCCGCCCCTGCCCCGCGTCCCAGGTCTCGTGGTCCTTCATCACGAGGACGCGCACGCACGCCTCCAGCAGGTCGACGGCGCGTCCGGGCCAGCCGGAGAACGCGACGCGACGCAGCTCGGCGTCGGAGGCGTCGCGCAA
This sequence comes from Planctomycetota bacterium, assembly GCA_041157565.1. Taxonomy (GTDB): domain Bacteria; phylum Planctomycetota; class UBA1135; order UBA1135; genus SXXH01. The sequence continues at coordinate 2,438 of JBEBCR010000425.1, forward strand.
GAGCGGCCCCATGGCCGCGGCCAGGTCGACGCGGCCGGAGAGCGTGGCCCACGCCTCCCAGCGCAGGCGCGGCTCCTTGGCGCGCAGGTGCTGCAGCAGGTGGCCGAGCATCGGCGCGTCGTTGCGCTCGAGCGGCTTGCGCCAGGCGCGCACGGCGGCGAGGCGCACCTCGAGGTCGCGGTCGAGCAGCGTGGAGACGAGCAGCGTCTGCCCCACCGCGTCCAGCTCGTCGAGCACCTCGAGGGCCAACCTGCGCTTGCGCGGCGAGTCCGAGCCGACGGCCTCGCGCAGCTTGTCGACCAGCGGCCCGCGCTCGAAGTCGTCCTGCGCCAACAACCGCGCCGCCGCGTCGCGCGTCCAGCCGTTCTCCGAGTCCAGGAAGGCGAGGAGCTGCTCGGAGCGCAGGCTCGACATGGGACGCGGCGCCATGCGCGCGCCCGCCTCGGCCTTGGCGAGGCGCCAGACGCGGCCGGCGTCGAGCGGCGCCTCCAGCTTGCGCTCGAGCACCTGCCGGCGCAGGAAGCTCGTGACGAAGTTCTTGTGCTGGATCACGCCGCGGTGCATGTCGACGACGTACAGCGCGCCATCGGGCCCGTCGCACAAGGACACGGGCCGGAAGCGCTCGTCGCTGGAGGCCAGCACCTCGCGCCCGGCCAGCGCGTGCGTCGCCGACAGCTCGAAGCCTCCGGGGGCTGGCGCGACGAGGTCGAGCTGCTTGACCAGGTTCCCCGCGGGTTCGCACACGAACACGTCGCCGCGCGCCGTCGGCGGGATGGCGTCGCCGCGCGCGACGTGCGGCGAACACGCCGCGTCGGCGCGCTGGATGCGCCCGTCCCGCAGCCAACCATCGCGGTAGGCGCGGTTGACGCCGGGAGTGGCATGCGCCGGATGCACGGCCTGGTCGCGCGCGATGGCGGCGTTGAGCAGCGGCCCGCGATCGAGGTGCGGGTTGCGCGCCAGGACGAGCTGGTCGACCAAGTCGCCGCGCAGGAGGTCGGAGTTCGTGTTGTAGAGGACGCGCCCGGCTTCGTCGCGCGTGATGCCGTACTGTCCTCCGCCGGCGGCGCGCAGGGTCGTCCAGGCTCCGTTCCTCCACGCGTAGGCGCGGTCGTGGTTGGCGCACAGCCAGGCGCCGCGCGCGTGGAGCAGGCCGTTGGGGCCGTACTCGGGGCTGGCGACGCCCTCGATGCCGGAGTCGACCACCACGCGCTCGTCCGCGACGAAGTCCCCGTCCAGGTCGCGGCAGAACAGCACCTGCGGCGGCGCGACGACGAGCACGCCGTCGCGCGCGAAGGCGATGGAGCGCGGCAGCACGAGTCCCTCGAGGAAGCGCGTGGCGCGATCCATGCGGCCGTCGCCGTCGTCGTCGAACAGCACGGAGACGCGCCCGTTCGGCTCGGTCTCGCCGCGCCCGTCGATGTCGGGCATGTAGCCGCGCATCTCGACCACCCACAGTCGGCCGTCGGCGTCGAAGCTCGCCTGCACGGGCGCTTCGACCAGCGGTTCGGCGGCGACGAGGTCGATGCGCCAACCAGGCTCGAGCACGAAGCGGCGCGCGGCCTCCTCCGGAGCGAGGAACGGCGGCGGCGGCGGCCGCAGCTGCGCGGGCAGGTCGGGCTGGGCTTCGCCCTGGCGATCGCCGCGCTGCGCGAGCGCGGTGGATCCGAGGCCGAAGCCGCACAGGAGGACCACGCAAAGCGGAACGGCTTGCGTTCGGGGCTGCCGCTTGCGCTCCGCGGGTGCCATCGCCTTCCAGAATACGGCACTGGCGGCCCGAGCAGGCCACCTGCTTGGACAGGCGCGGGGCCTCCTCGCCATACTGCCGGCCCTCGGCGCGCGCGCCGCGCCGCCCCCCCCCCCCAATTCGCACGACCAGAGAAGCACATGACCGCAGCGCTCTTCCTACTTCCCGCCCTCCTGTCCCAGCCCGGCTCCGAGGCCGCCACGCCGGCCTTCGCGCCGCAGGACGCCGCCGCCCCGGCCGCGCCCGCCGCCGTCGAGTGGACCGGCTCGGTGACCCTCGGCGCCAGCAACAGTTCCGGCAACACCGACACGACCAGCATCAACGCCTCCGGCGACGCCGAGCGCCGCGCCGAGCATGATCGCTGGACCGCCAAGGCGTATTGGAACTACGCGGAGCAGGACGAGACGATCTCCGCCCGCAAGAGCGGCGGCAGCCTGAAGTACGACTACTTCGCCACGAAGGAGATCTACTACAACGGCATCGCGGGCCTCGACAACGACCTCAAGGCCGAGCTCGACCTGCGCTTCTACGTCGGCGCCGGCGTCGGCTTCCAGTGGCGCGAGGAGGACGACTTCAAGTGGGGCTCGGAAGTCGGCCTGACCTACTTCAGCGAGAAGCGCTACGAGGGCGAAGACGACGAGTACCCCGCCGCGCGCCTGGCGAACAACATCGCCTGGAACATCAACGACAAGACCAGCTTCGAGAACAGCATCGAGGCGTTCCCTAGCATCGAGGACGTCGAGGACTTCTTCGGCAAGGTCGACAGCAAGGTCCGGACCAACCTGT
>JBEBCR010000426.1:0-3896 GCA_041157565.1 Planctomycetota bacterium
GACCAGCACGCCTACGAGGGTACTTTGGAGCCCACGATGCCGTCGGGACGCGCATCGTTGCCCAAGAGACCACACCACCATGCTGCTCCTGCTGCTCCACGCCGGCGCCAACGCGCTTTCCCTCTGTGCCGTGCTCGACACCGAAGCACCCAAGGCCGCGCACTCGATCGTCGATGGCCAAGCCCAGGTCGTCGAGGCCTTCAAGGACAAGTCGCAGTGGATCAAGCAGTGGCTGTGGGTCGAGACGGACTTCGACTCCGATGGCGACGGACGCAAGGACCGCATGCATGTCGACGTGACGCGGCCGCGCCAGACGGAGACCGAAGGTCTCAAGGTGCCGATCATCTACGAGACCTCGCCGTACTTCGCGGGCACCGGTCCCGACGACAAGAGCTACTTCTGGGATCCCAACCAGGAACTAGGCGCGGCGCCCATCGAGCGCAAGACGATGACTCTCGTCCCGCGCGGCAAGGAAGCAGGCATGATCGCCAACTCCGAAGTAGGCGCTTGGGTGCCGCGCGGCTTCGCGGTGGTGCACTCGAGCTCGCCCGGCACGGGTTGGTCCGACGGTTGCCCGACGATCGGCGGCGACAACGAGACCTTGGCGCCCAAGGCCGTCATCGATTGGTTGTGCGGCCGCGCCAAGGGTTGGAGCGCGCAACGCGGCGGCGAGCCGGTAGTAGCCACTTGGTCCAGCGGCAAGGTCGGCATGATCGGCACCTCGTACAACGGCACCTTGCCTCTCGCCGCCGCCACGACGGGCGTCGAAGGCCTCGAGGCGATCCTGCCCATCGCGCCGAATACCTCGTACTACCACTACTACCGCAGCCATGGACTCGTGCGGCATCCGGGCGGCTACATGGGCGAGGACGCGGATGTCCTCTACGACTTCATCCACAGCGGCGATCCAGCGCGCGACGAGTGGTGCGACAAGAACGTCCGCGACAAGGTGATGCGCAAGGCGCTCGATCGCGAGCACGGCGATTGGAACGATTTTTGGGCCGAACGCGACTACTTGCTCGACTTGGCGCCGATGAAGGCCGCGTTGTTCATGGCGCATGGCTTCAACGACTGGAACGTGATGCCCGAACACAGCGCGCGCATCTACGAGGCGGTCAAGAAGAAGGGCCTGCCGCACATGGTGTACTACCACCAAGGCGGCCATGGCGGGCCGCCGCCGTTCGAGTTGGTGAACAAGTGGTTCACCAAGTACTTGCTGGGTTCGGAGAACGGCATCGAAGCCGGCCCGCGCGCGTGGATCGTGCGCGAAGGCGACAAGCAGAACGCGCCGACCTCCTACCCCGACTGGCCGAACCCCGACGCGCGGATGGTCGTGCTGCATCCGCAACCGGGAGGCCGCGGCGTGGGCGTGCTGCGGCCAGGCGCCGTGGACAAGCGCGTGGTCGAGACACTCATCGACGATGTAGCCATCGACGGCGCGACGCACGCCAAGTCCGAGCAATCCGACCACCGATTGCTGTGGGCCACGCCACCCTTGGCGCAGCCGCTGCACATCTCCGGCTGGGCGCGCGTCACCGTGACGTTGTCGTGCGACAAGCCCGCGACGAACTTGTCCGTGTGGTTGGTGTCCTTGCCGTGGACCGGCGGCAAGCGCATCAACGACGACGTCATCACGCGCGGCTGGGCCGATCCGCGCAACGCGAGCTCGCTCGTGGACGAGGAGCCGCTGGTGCCCGGCAAGGAAGTCGTCGTGACATTCGACCTGCAACCCGACGACCAGATCATCCCCGCGGGCGAGCGCATCGGGTTGATGATCTTCGCCAGCGACCGCGACTTCACGCTGTGGCCCGGCAAGGGCACGAAGCTGTCGATCGCGTTGGACGGCACGCTGCTCGAGCTGCCGGTCGTCGGCGGCCAGGCGGCCGTCGAGGCGGCGTTCGCCACGGCGAAGTGACGGAGCACGCCGCATGGGATTCGATCCGCGCTCGGCCTTGTCGGCGCGCTCCGCGCACCTGCGCGAGGCGGGCATCCTGCGGCAGTTGACCCTCGAGGTGCAGAAGCACGCCGACGGGATCAACCTGGGCCAAGGCGTGTGCGACCTGGAGATGCCTGCCGAGTTGCGCGACGCCGCCACGCGTTCCATCCACGCCGATCGCGCGACCTACACGCCCTACGCGGGCATCCCCGAGGTGCGCAAGGCGGTGGCGGATCGCATCAACGCCCGCTACGGACTCGACTACGGCCCGGATGGCGTGTGCGTGACGGTCGGCTCGAGCATGGCGTACAGCGCGACGCTCTTCACGTTGCTCGACCCGGGCGACGAGATCGTGCTGTTCGAGCCGTTCTATCCGTACCACAAGAGCATCGCGCGGCTCGCCGGCGCGGTGGTCAAGACCGTGCGGCTCGACGACGACGGCGCCGTGCCGTTCCACAAGCTGCGCGCGCAACTGTCGCCGCGCACGAAGCTCGTGGTCGTCAACACGCCCTCCAACCCCGGCGGCAAGGTGTGGACGCGCGCCGAGCTGGAGGAGCTGTCGCGCGTCCTCGCGGGCACGTCCACCCTGGTGGTCACGGACGAGATCTACGAGGACCTCGTCTACGACGGCGCGACGCACCTGCCGCCGGCGTGCGTACCCGGCTTGTTCGAGCGCACCATCACCATCTCGGGCTTGTCGAAGGCGTACTCGATCACCGGTTGGCGCATCGGATGGGTCGCGGCGCCCGAGCCGCTGGCGCGCGCCATCGGCCCCGTGTTCGACGTCTTGTGCGTGTGCGCGCCGCGGCCGTTCCAACATGCGGCGGCCCACGCATTGCGCACCTTGCCGGAGGATTGGTACCGCAAGCAGCGCGACGGGTACGAACTTCGCCGCGCCCAGCTCGCCGCCGCCCTCGTCGGGGGAGGCTTCGCCCCGCACTTGCCGCGCGGGGCGTACTACATGACCGCCGGCTACGACGACGTGTACGGACCGATCGCGCCGCGCGAAGCCTGCCGGCGTCTGCTCGACGAGCACCACGTCGCCGCCATCCCCTCCAGCATCTTCCACGACGACGAGGCGGGCTGTCCGCGCTTCCTGCGCTTCCAGTTCGCCGTCGAGGAGCGGGTGCTCGACCAGCTCGCCGCGAGGCTCCGCCGATGATCGCCGCGCTGCTCGCCTCCCTGTGCGTCGTCGTGGAGCCGACGAAGACCGTGGTGCACTCCATCAGCGACATCAGCCAGGAGTTCACCTTCTACATGGATGGGCGCTTCCACGCCCAGTACTTGAAGGACGTCGGTCGCGACGAGCGCAACTGGGGCTCGCTCCATCGGCTCAACCTTTCGAACGCCAACTTGCTCGTGTTGTCGGAAGGCGACCCGCACGTGCCCTACGGCGAAGCCTCCATCGCGCACGTCGAGCGCTTCGTGGACGGAGGCGGCACGATCCTTTTGATGGCCGATGGCGGCGAGGCCTTGCCGCCGGGCGCGGCGGTCGCCGCCCGCTTCGGCGCGCGCCTCGACGCGCGACGCGCCGCCACGCCGCCGCGCTTCGCCGTCGACAAGCCGAACGGTCCGAGGATCGACTACCGCGGCGGTCGCAGCTTCGAGATCGGGCTCGACTGGACGCCCATCGTGGTCGATGCCCACGGCGAGCCGCTGCTCGCCAAGCGCCGCCACGGCAAGGGCTGGTTCCTGCTCGGCAGCCGCGGCCTGTTCGGCCACCAGCCCGACGCCAAGGATCCGATCAACGCGGCGTGGGTCACGCCGCTCTTGGTCGAGCTGGCCGCGGCCAAGCCCATCGACCCGCGGAAGCCGCACCGCGGCGCCTTCGCCGAGCACGCGCGCGCCGTGGGGCCGTTGACGCTCGAATACACCGACGGCACGCAACCGTACGCCGACTCGATCGCCAAGGAGTACGACTTGGTGCGGCCGCACCTCGTGGCGTTGACTGGCGTGGAAC
>JBEBCR010000427.1:0-3058 GCA_041157565.1 Planctomycetota bacterium
GCCGTTGGCGCCGATCAGTCCGACGAATTCGCCGCGGCGCACGACCAGGTCGATCCCCTCGAGGGCGACCATCTCCACGTGGCGCCGCGCGACGAGGCTCTTGACGAAGCCCGCGAGCCCCCCCTCGCGCACGCTGGTGCGGAACACCTTGCGCAGCGCGCGCGCCTCGAGCACCGGCGCCGCGCTGGGGGCGGCGCGGACCTCGTCGAAGCCCACGCCCACGCCGCTCAGGCGCCTTCCCCGGCGGAGTAGTGGTACACGCCGCGCTGGCCGCGGGTCTCCTCCACCGATACGCGCAGGGCGCGGAAGTCCACGTCCTCGAAGCGCAGGCGCAGGCGCCGCATGAGCTCGCGCCCGAACCACGTGGCGAGGTTCTCGGACGAACTGTTGTTGATCGGCAGCACCACGACGTCCTCCACGGGCATGGCGTAGTACCGATCGAGGTAGCGCACCTCCATCACGCCGTCCTGGCGCACCCCGTGCTGCAGGTTCGGATGCTCGGCGGGCAGCAGGAAGTGCTCGTCGAGTTCGTCGCACATCTCGCGCACCACGGGCTTGGCCATCTTGAAGTCCAGCACCAGCCCGTGGCGGGTCAGGGCCGCCTCGATCTCGGCCGTGACCTGGTAGTTGTGGCCGTGCATGCGCTCGGCGCTGCCGTCGGGGAAGATGAGGAAGTGGGCCGCGGAGAACTTGAAGTACTCCTTGGCCAGATCGATGGACCAGCGTTCCATGGGGATGCCTTCGCCCCCCGGAGGGCGGCGGATGCGCGGCGAAGAGGGTAGCGTCCCCGGGCCATCCAAGCGCTAGACTTCCGGCGTGGCGTTCGAGACGCGGATGGCGAAGAGCCCGGCCCTGCCGTGCGAGTTCGAGGTGCTGGCCGACGACGCGGTCATCGGGCCGGCCATCGAACGCGGCGGCTGGGAGGACCACGAGACGCGCCTGTTCCGCGCGCACTTGCGCGCGGGCGCGCGCGTGCTCGACCTTGGAGCCAACATCGGCTGGTTCGCGGTGCAAGGCGTCCTGGCCGGCGCGCGGGTCGAGTCCTTCGAGCCCATCCCCGCCATCGCCGCCATCGCGCGCCGCAACATCGAGCGCGCCATGCGCCACGGCAAGGGCAGCGCGGTCGTGCACGAGTGCGCGGCGGGATCGGCGCGCGGCCGGGCGACCATCCACCTCGCCGCCCGGAACCGCGGCGACAACCGCATCGCCGAGGCGCGCCCCGGCGACATGGCCGAGGCCGAGGCGCTGGAGATCCGCGTCGAACGGGTCGACGACGTCGTCGAGGGCGGCTTCGACGTGGTGAAGATCGACACGCAAGGCTCGGAGTGGCACGCGCTGCAGGGCATGCCGCGGACGCTGGCGGCGTCGCCGAGCATGGCGCTCCTGATCGAGTTCTGGCCCTACGCCTTGCGCGGCGCCAAGCCCGACGAGCTGCTGCGCTTCCTCGTCGAGCAGGGCTTCGTGCTGGGCAAGGCCACGGCCGCCCCCTACCCGATGGAGCCCGCGCGCATCCTGCGCCAGGCGCTGGCGCGCGATCCGGTCAAGGGCGGCTTGGACCTCTACGGGGCGCGCGGCCGGCCGTTCCACGTGCTGGGCGCGAAGGCGCGGCTGCACGGCCTGTGGCGCGGCCTGCGCGAGGACTAGCGGCGCGCACGATTCGACGGGCAGGGGCGCGGCGCGCGAGCCGCGGCGGAAGGCGCCGGAGCCGTGGCAGGCTAGGATCTCGGCATGGGCCTCGTCGACTTCCACACGCACTGGTTCTCGCGCACCTACTTCGAGACGCTGGCGGCGCAGTCGCCGCTGCCGGGCACGACCGCCGAGAAGCTCGCCGCGGTGGCCGCCAAGGCCGGCTTCGAGCTGCCGCCCGCCGACGACGAGGCGCACCGCGCGCGCTGGATCGCCGAGCTCGATCGCCACCAGGTCGACCACATCGTGGCCTTCGGCAGCGTGCCCGAGGAGACGCCGGTCGTGGCGCGCGCGGCCGCCGCCTCCAACGGGCGCGTCAGCGCCATGGCGCTCGTGAACCCGCTCTCCGAGGGCGCGCCGAAGCGGATCGACGAACTGCTGGCGAAGGGCGCCATCAAGGGCGTGCTGGCCTTCCCCGCGCTGCACCGCTACGCCATCGACGGCGACAAGGCGCGCGAACTGTGGGCCGTGCTCGACGCGCACGCGGCCATCGCCTACGTGCACTGCGGGTTGTTCGTGGTCAAGGTGCGCGACCTGCTCGGCCTGCCGCGCACGCACGACGTGGCGCTCGCCAACCCGCTCCACATCGTCGCCGCCGCCAACGCGGCGCCGCGCTGCACCTTCGTCGTGCCGCACTTCGGCGCCGGCTTCCTGCGCGAGACGCTCATGGCGGGCATGCAGTGCGGCAACGTCGTCGTCGACACGAGCTCCTCGAACGGCTGGATGGCGACCGCCTGCCCGCCGCTCGACCTCGCCTCCGTGTACCGCTCGACCTTGGCCTCCTTCGGCGCGCGCCGGATCCTGTTCGGCTCCGACAGCAACGTGTTCCCCGCCGGTTGGCGCGCGGACCGCGCCGCCGAGCACCGCGCGGCGCTGCAGGCGGCGGGCGCGTCCGCGGCCGACCTCGAAGCGGTGTTCTCAGGCAACGCGCGGCGCCTGCTGCGACTGTGAGGTCGTGCGCGAGCGAGTAGGGCAGGCGGGATTTGAACCCGCGGTACGCCGGATATAAGCCGACTGCCAAAACCAGACTAGGCTACTGCCCCACTGCAGGAGTCTTGCCATGGCGAGGGGGGCGTCAATCCACTCGGACATTGGCATGTCCGACCCCCCCCCTGCGAGCGACAGGCGGCCGAAGGCGCCTCAGCGCCGCCCCATGTAGCGCCCGTCCTCGTAGCGCGCGGTGCCCTGCACCGTGCCGTCCGGGTTCCAACCCGTCCACAGCCCGTGCTTCTCGCCGCCCTGGAAGGCGCCCTCGCGCGCCTTGACCCCGGTTTCGAAGTACTCCTCCCACAACCCGTCGGGCAGCCCGCCGCGGTACTGGCCCTTGGTGCGCAACTTGCCCGAAGGCCAGTACTCGAGCCACGGCCCGTCC
>JBEBCR010000428.1:0-2680 GCA_041157565.1 Planctomycetota bacterium
GACGCATCGACATGCTGCTCGTCATCGGCTCGCGCAACAGCAGCAACTCGAACCGCCTGGCCGAGCTGGGCGTGCGCTCGGGAGTGCGCAGCCACCTGATCGACGACGCCAGCGAGATCCGGCCCGAGTGGCTGGTCGGAGCGCGGACGATCGGCGTCACCGCCGGCGCCAGCGCGCCCGAGCAACTGGTGCAGGAGGTGCTCGAGCGCCTGCGCGAACTGGGCGTCGAGCGCGTCGAGGAACTCGAGGGCGAGAGCGAGACGACCGTGTTCAAGCTGCCCGACCTGCTCGCGCAGGGCTGAGCGCGAGGGCTTCGATGCTGCACCTCGCCTGGCTGGCGCTCGTCCCGCTCGTCGATCCGCAAGGCGCGGACGCCAAGGCCGATCCGCTGGACGCCATGGTGGCCGAAGCCGAGCGCGACGCGCGCGAGGGCCGCTACGACAAGGCGCGCGCCGCCTACCTGGCCTTGGCGCGCAAGCACCCGGGGACGCCGCAGGGCCTGCTCGGCGAGAAGCGCTCGCGCCCGAGCGCCTACCTCGGATGGGCCCCGATCAAGGAGAGCGGTCCGTCCGCGAACCGCGTCGACATCGTCTTCATGGGCGACGGCTTCGAGTGGGAGAGCCTCAAGGCCTTCGACAAGCTCGCCGAGGACGCGGCCATGGTGCTGGCGCGCGACGAAGTCGTGCGCGAGTACGCCAACTACTTCAACTTCTCGCGCGCCGCGCTGGTCTCGGCCGAGAACGGCGTCGACGGCTACGGTCGCGACTACGACACGCCGCTGGGCGCCAAGACCTTGGGCACCTTCGCCGGGCACGTGGGCATCGATCAGGCCAAGGTGCGCGAGGTGCTGGGCCAGATGCCGGAGCACGACGGGCAGGCGATCGTCTTCGTCAGGAACGGCGTGCTGGGCACGGGCGGCGGAGGCGTCGCCGTGATCGGCGGCCGCGAGATGGACACGATGGTCCACGAGTTCGGCCACAGCTTCGGCGGGCTGCACGACGAGTACCAGACGCAGACCGGCCACGGCGGCGGCGGCGGGGTGCCCAACAGCTTGAACGTCGCCTCGCTGGCCGATCCCAGGCTCGTGCCGTGGGCCCACTGGATCGCGGCCAAGCACCCGCAGGTCGGCGTGCACGAGGGCGCCGCCAGCCGCGTCAAGGGCGCTTGGCGACCGACGGCGAGCGGCTGCATCATGGACAGCGCCGAGTCGTTCTGCGTCGTGTGCCGCGAGGCGCTGGTGCTGCGCATTCACGAGTTCGTCGACCCGATCGACTCGTGCAGCCCCGAGCCGCAGGCGCAGCGCGTCAAGGTCCCCTACCAGGTCGGACCCGAGGGCTTCGTGGCGACGGTGCAGGCCATGCGTCCGGCGCGCCACCAGTTGGAGGTCGAGTGGTACCTGCTCCCCGAGCGCCACTTCGCGCGCACCGGCGACGGTCCGAGCGTGCGCGACGACGATGGCGGGGCGCCGGCGCGAGGCCGCGAGCGCAAGGGACGCGCGCTCGCGGACCTGCATGCCCAGCCGGTCGCGACCTCGCGCGGCAAGCCGGACGGCCTGCACAAGCACGTCGTGCAGCGGAAGGACCTCGAGCCCGGCGTCTGGCGCCTCGTGTGCCGCGTCAAGGACGGCACGCTGCTGCGCGGGGAGAAGTTCCCATGGGTGCTGAAGGACGCGGATTCCCTGCTCGCGTCCGAGCGCGGCTGGTGGATCGAAGTCCCGCCGCGCTGAGGATCCGCACCGCCTAGGCGCGCGCCAGCGCCACGCGCACGACGCCCGGCAGGCGCACCGCGCCATCGGCGCGCACGAAGCGCGCCAAGCCCGCGCGCATGTGCCGCAACGCGCGCTCGCCCGCCGCGGCGCCGTGCTCCTCGACGCCCTTCTTCCATTGGCTGGACATCTCGCGCTCGAAGTCGAGGCACTCCTCCAGCGAGGCGAAGCCGAACTCGAGCTCGAGCTCCTCGACGCGCTCGACGGCGAAGCCCGCCTCGCGCAGGCGCTCCTCCATCGCGCCGACGCGGCCGAAGCGCATGGGGCCGGGCAGGTCCTCGTGCGGCAGCGGCGAACCGAAGGCGAGGTGGCAGGCCTCGCTCTGCACCGCGAGGAAGGGCGCGCGCGCCGCCTCGGCCCACCACGACAAGGCGAGCGGCGCGCCCGCCGCGAGGTGCGCGCGCGTGGCGCGCAAGGCGCGCGCGGGGTCGGGCATCAACATGTAGCCCCAGCGCGACAACGCGCTGTCGAAGCGCTCGCCTCCGAGATCGAGCAGCTCGGCGTCCGCCTCGACGAAGCGCACCTGCGACGCTCCTGCCTGCGCGGCCCGGCGTCGCGCGCGCGCCACCATGTCCGGCGCGAAGTCGACGCCGACGACGACGCCGCTCGGCCCCACGACGCGCGAGGCGGTCAAGCCGGGTTCGCCGAGGCCCGAGGCGATGTCGAGCACGCGCGAGCCGGATCGCGCGCCCGACCATTCGACGAGGCGCTCGTTCAAGCGCTGCGCCCCGTGCTCGAACACGCGCCACCAGCGCTCCCAAGGTTCGGCGGCGGCCGACCAGGCCGCGCGCTGCATGTCCTTGAAGCCCTCCGGCAGCGGGCGCGGGCTCACCGGCGGATCCTCGCCAGCTCCAAGCGACCAGGGCCCAGCGAGATCGGCGCCGCGCCGTCCTCGAGCTGCAGCGTCTCGAGCGC
>JBEBCR010000429.1:0-7034 GCA_041157565.1 Planctomycetota bacterium
GTCCTTCGGGGCCTTGGGGGTGGCCCGCAGCTTCCCGTTGACCTGCACCGGCAGGTCGATCTCGTCGTCGATGGCGTGGCGCGGATCGGCCCTGGGCCAGGGCTCGGCGGCGCACAGCCCCTCGCAGCGCATGCGCTGCCACAGCTCCTCGGCGACGTGCGGCGCGAAGGGCGACAGCGCCGCGAGGAGGCGCCTGCCTTGCGAGCGCGTCAGCGCCTGCGGCGCCTTGGTGGCTTCGTTGACGAAGGTCATGAAGGCCGCGACGGCGACGTTGAAGTTGAAGTGCGTGAACGACTCTTCGACGCGCGCCAGGGTCTTCGCCAGCGCCTTCTCCAGCGCCAGCGACTCGCCCTGCGGCTCGCCCGCCGCGTCCGCGAGCAGGTGCGTGCGCACCGGCTCCTCGGCCTTCTCGTCAACGAAGACGCGCCACAGGCGTTCGAGGAAGCGTCGGCAGCCCGGGATGTCGCGCGGGTTCCACGGCTTGGAGTCCGCCAAGGGGCCCATGAACATCTCGTACAGGCGGAACGCGTCGCAGCCGTACTCCTCGATGATGTCGTCGGGGTTGACGACGTTCTTCAAGGACTTGGCCATCTTGGTCACGATCTGGAACAGCCCTTCGCCGCTCCCCTTGCGCGCGAAGCCGTCGCCCTTGGCCTCGACCTCGTCGCTGGCCACCAGGCGCCCGCTCTCGTCCTCGTAGGCGAAGGCCGTGACCATGCCCTGGTTGAAGAGCTTCTGGAACGGCTCCTTGGTGTGCACGAGTCCGGCGTCGAAGAAGACCTTGTGCCAGAAGCGCGCGTACAGGAGGTGCATCACCGCGTGCGACGCGCCGCCCACGTACAGGTCGACCGGGCCCCAGTAGGACTCGGCCTCCTTGGAGAAGGGCTGCTGGTCGTTCGCCGCGTCCATGAAGCGCAGCCAGTACCAGCACGAGCCGGCCCAGCCGGGCATAGTGTCCGTGTCGCGCCGCGCCTTGGCGCCCGTGCGCGGATCGCGCGTCTCGACCCAGTCCTTGGCGCGCGCCAGAGGCGCCGAGCCGTCGGGCGAAGGCTTGAAGTCGTCCATCGCCGGCAGGAGCACCGGCAACGCGTCGTCCGGCAGAGGCACGACCGTGCCGTCCTCGAGGTGCAGCAAGGGGAACGGCTCGCCCCAGTAGCGCTGGCGCGAGAAGAGCCAGTCGCGCAGCTTGTACGTGGTCTTCTTGGCACCCACGCCGCGTTCCTCGAGCAGCGCGATGGCGCGCGCCTTCGCCGCGGGCGTGGCGAGGCCGTCGAGCGGACCACTGGCGACGGCGACGCCTTCGCCGCTGAAGCAGGCGCCGTCGGCGAGGCCCTTCTCGCCTTGCGGCGGACGCACGACTTCGCGCACGGCCAGGCCGTGCTTGCGCGCGAACTCGAAGTCGCGCTCGTCGTGGCCCGGCACGGCCATGATGGCGCCGGTGCCGTAGCCCCACAGCACGTAGTCGGCGATCCACACCGGGATGCGCGCCAAGGGATCGGCGGGATCGAGCAGCGGATTCAGCGCGTGCGCGCCGGTGAAGACGCCGGTCTTCTCCTTGGAAAGCTCGGTGCGCTCCAGCTCGCTCTTCGAGCGCGCCGCCGCCGCGTAGGCCTCGACGGCGCCGCGCTGCGCGGCGGTGACGATGCGCTCGACCAGCGGGTGCTCGGGCGCCAGCACCATGAAGGTCGCGCCCCACAGCGTGTCGGGCCGCGTCGTGTAGACCTCGACCTCGCCGCCGGCCTCGAGCCGGAAGCGGATCGAGGCGCCTTCGCTGCGCCCGATCCACTCGCGCTGCTGGATCTTGATCGACTCGGGCCAGTCGAGGCCGTCGAGGTCGGCCAGCAGCCGGTCGGCGTAGGCCGTGATCTTGAGCATCCACTGCTTCAGCGGACGGCGCACGCAGGGATGGTTGCCGCGCTCGCTGCGGCCGTTGATCACCTCTTCGTTGGCGAGGACGGTCTTCAATTCCTCGCACCACCACACCGGCACCTCGGCGCGGTAGGCGAGGCCGCGCTCGTGGAGCGTCTTGAACAGCTTCTGCGTGTGCTTGTAGTAGCCCTCGTGCGAGGTGTCGACCTCGCGCGACCAGTCGTACGAGAGGCCGATGTTCTTCAGTTGCCGCCGGAAGTTGGCCGTGTTCTCGTCGGTCGTCTGGCGCGGATGGCGGCCGGTCTGGATCGCGTACTGCTCGGCCGGCAGGCCGAAGGCGTCCCAGCCCATCGGGTGCAGGACGTCGTAGCCCTCCATGCGCTTCTTGCGCGCCACGATGTCGGTGCCCACGTAGCCCAGCGCGTGGCCCACGTGCAGGCCCGAGCCCGAGGGGTACGGGAACATGTCCAGCACGTAGTACTTGGGCTTGCCGCTCCCCGGTCCGACGGCCCGGTGCAGCCCGGCCTCCTCCCAGCGCGCCTGGTGGCGGCTCTCGAAGCTCCGGGGCTGGTACTGGTTGGGAGATCCTGCGTCTTGGCTCATGCCTGTGCCCCTCGGCCGGCAAGGCGCCGCGCGGAGGGCCGAGCATGGTAGCCGAAGTGGCTTCCGGACCACGTCCATGGCGCGCGCGCCCTCGAGACGCCGAAGGAAGGGCGCGGAACCCGCCATGGCATTTGACAAGCGGCCCCTTCGGCGTCATCCTTCTCGGCCCGATCAGCGTCCAATCCGCCCAGCGGACGATGCGGCTCGGACGGCGGCAAGGCGCCTCGCGGCGCGGCCGACGACAACTCGGCGGGGGTTTAGCTCAGTTGGTAGAGCGCAACAATGGCATTGTTGAGGCCAGGGGTTCGAATCCCCTAACCTCCACCACCCCTACACGCACCACCCTCGCGGCCCTGCTTGGCGCCGCGGGGGTGGTGCGCTTTTGCGCGGCCTCGCCTCGCTCGAGCCGCGCGGGACGCGTTCCGCGCCGCGCCGCCATCGCCGGGCGCTTTGCCCAGCACTTGCGCGCCGCGCCCCGGGGCGGGAGCGCTTTGGGCGGGATGGCGCCCTCCCGGTTCGCTACCTTCTCTTGCGCATCATGACGGAACTCGCCCACGAAGACCGCCTGAAGAAGCTCGCGCAGCTGCGCGAAGCCGGCGTGGATCCCTACCCTTCGCGCGGCGTGCGCGGCATGCCCATCGCCGAAGTGCTCGCCGGCGCGGGCACGCGCGAGGCCCCCGGCCCCCTGTGCGGCAAGAAGGTCGTCGTCAGCGGCCGGATGCTGCTGCTGCGCGACTTCGGCAAGCTCGTCTTCCTGCCGCTGCGCGACCAGACGGGTGCCGTGCAGGTGGGACTGCAGAAGCAGAAGCTCGAGGAGTGGTGGCCGAAGCGCAAGCTGCTCGACGGTGGCGACTGGATCGCCATCGAGGCCGAGGTCGGGCACTCCCAGAAGGGCGAGGTCACGCTGTGGGCCGAATCGGTCCAGCTGCTGTCGAAGAGCGTGGCCCCGCCGCCCGAGAAGTGGCACGGCATGGTCGACAAGGAGCTGCGCTACCGGCGCCGCTACGTCGACCTGTGGACCGGCGAGGGCGTGCAGCAGGTGTTCGAGTCGCGCTCGCGGATCCTCGCGACGATCCGCGACGTGCTGCGCGAGGAAGGCTACCTCGAGGTCGAGACGCCGACCCTGCACCCGATCGCCGGAGGCGCCGCCGCGCGCCCCTTCATCACGCACCACAACGCGCTCGACGCCGACTTCTACCTGCGCATCGCGCCCGAGCTGTACCTGAAGCGCCTGCTCGTCGGCGGCCTCGAGCGGGTGTTCGAGGTGTCGCGCAACTTCCGCAACGAAGGGCTTTCGCAGCGCCACAACCCCGAGTTCACCATGCTCGAGCTGTACGAGGCGCACGCCGACTACCGCCGCATGATGGAGCTCGTGGAGACCATGTTCGAGCGCTGCGCGCTGGCGGTGAACGGCACGACCAAGGTGCGCTTCCGCGGCGGCGAATACGACCTGAAGGCACCCTTCCAGCGCCTGCGCTACACGGAACTTTTCGAGGCCAGGAACGGCTTCGCCTTCGACGACATGGCGCGAACGCGCGCGCGCGCCATCGAGCTCGGCATCCCGCTCGTCGACGACCCGTGGAAGCTGATGAACGAGGTCTTCGAGAGGACGGTCGAGGACTCGCTCTCCGGCCCGGTGTTCGTCGTCGACTACCCGGTGCAGATCTGCCCCTTGGCCAAGGCCTCGCCGGCCGATCCGCGCATCGCCGAGCGCTTCGAGGTGTACCTCGCCAGCATGGAGCTCGGCAACGCGTTCAGCGAGCTGAACGACCCCGCCGAGCAGGCGCGCCGCTTCGAGGAGCAGGTCGCCACCAAGGACCCCGAGGCGCCCGGCGAAGTGGACTGGGACTACGTGCAGGCGCTCGAGTACGGCATGCCGCCGGCCGGGGGCCTGGGCGTGGGCGTGGACCGGCTGGTGATGGTGCTGACGAACCAGGATTCGATCCGCGACGTGCTGCTGTTCCCCGCCATGAAGCCCGAGCGCGCCGAGTCGGAGGAGGCGCTCCTGCGCGGCAAGGCGCGCAAGCTCGAGGAGGAGCTGGCGCTCGTGCGCGCCAGGCTCGAGAAGCTCAAGGCCCCGGCGAGCTGACGCCCAGCGCGATGTACCGCACCTTCCTGTCCTGGCGCTGGATGCGCACCCGCAAGACGAACATCATCGGGGTCGTGGGCATCGCCGTGGGCGTGGGCGCCTTGATCATGATCCTGTCGATCATGACAGGCTTCCTCGAGCAGTCGAAGAAGACGCTGCGCGGCGGCTTGTCCGACCTGTCGATCGAGCCGCTGTTCCTGCCGCTGGAGTCGGGCTCGCTGCCGCCCCTCGATCCGCGCCCGGTGCTGGACGCCGTGCGCGCCGACCCGCGCGTCGAAGCGGCGTGCGCGCAACTGGTGTGGTACGGCATCCTCGGACAGGGCGGCGGCGACGCGGCCATCAGCGCGCTGCGCATGAGCGAAGCGAGCGGCTCGCAGAGCCTCGCCGGCGTCAAGCTGGTCGGCGTGGACCTCGCCGACGAGTACGCCACGACGGCGCTGCGGGCCGACTTGGAGCGCGCGCCGCGCTCCGGCGCCACGCGGGTCGCCGACCCGCAGCGCCCCTTCGATCCCCCGCCCGGCCACAAGCCCGACGGCCGACCGCTGGCCTCGGTCGTGGTCGGCGAGCAGCTCGCGCGCGCCTGGAACCTGCGGCGCGGGGACGTGATCGAGGTCGTCACCGGCGTGCCCGACGCGGAGGACGGCGACTTCCAGGTGCAGAACCGGCGCTTCGTCGTGGCGGGCACCTTCCGCTCGGGCGAGAACGAGATGGACCTCGAGCGCATCTACATGGAGCGCGCCGAGCTGGTCGACTTCCTCGGCACCGGACGCCAGTACAGCCAGGTGCTCGTCAAGACGCGCGACTACGACGCGATCGGCCGCGCGCTGCAGTCCGACCTGGCGCAGCGCCTGTCGGACCTCGGCGTGCTGCGCGGCCTCGACACGGGCGAGGTGCGCACGTGGGAGGACCATCGGCGCTCGCTGCTGGCCGCCATCAAGAACGAGCGCGTGCTGATGGGCATCATGCTGTCGCTGGTCGTGCTCGTGGCGGCGTTCACCATCTTCGCCATCCTGTCGATGATGGTCACCGAGAAGCGCCGCGACATCGGCATCCTGACGGCGCTCGGCGCCACCAGCGGCGGCGTCTCGCAGCTGTTCCTCCTGGTGGCCTTCTGGGACGCGCTGCTCGGCGCCCTCGCCGGCGCGGTGCTGGGCGTGCTCGGCGCGGTGTACATCGACGCCATCGAGCAGTGGCTCTCGCGCGTCTTCGGCGTGCAGATCTTCGACCGCGGCGTGTACATCTTCGACCACATCCCCTCGGTGGTGAACCCGAGCTGGGTCGCGCTGATCGTCCTCGGCGCGTTCCTGTGCACCCTGCTGTTCGCCCTCGTGCCCGCCGTGCGCGCCGGACGGCTCCATCCCCTCGACGCCCTGCGCCACGAGTGACCGCCAGATGGCGAACCAGAACAAGGACGCGACCCGCCCCCTGCTCTCCGCGCGCGGAGTCAAGCGCCGCTTCAAGGTGGGCGACCGCATCGTCGAGGTGCTGCACGGCGTCGACCTCGAGCTGTTCGACGGCGAGCTCGTGGCCCTGATGGGCTCCTCTGGCGCCGGCAAGTCGACCCTGATCCAGGTGCTCGGCCTGCTCGACGCCCCCGACGAGGGCGAGGTGCACTACGGCGAGGTCTCGGCGTGGAAGGAGCCGCCCGGCGAACGCGCGCGCCTGCGCAACCGCGCCGTGGGCTTCGTCTTCCAGTTCTTCCACCTGATCCCCGAGCTCGACGCGGTGGAGAACGTGCTGCTGCCGGCGATGATCGGCTCCGATCCCGACCTCAAGGCGCGCCGCAAGGAGCTGCGCGAGCGCGCGCGCGCCATGCTGGTCGAGTTCGGGCTCGGCGAAAGGCTCGACCACCGGCCCGCCCAGCTGTCGGGCGGCGAGAAGCAGCGCGTGGCCATCGCGCGCGCGCTGCTCCTCGATCCCAAGCTCGTCATCGCCGACGAGCCCACCGGCAACCTCGACTCGACCACGGGCGCCAAGGTCCTCGACCTCCTGCTCGAGGAGCAGAAGAAGCGCGACTTGACGCTGCTGCTCGTCACGCACGACGAGCGCGTGGCCGCGCGCTGCTCGCGCGTCGTTCGCATGAAGGACGGGCGGGTCGTCGACCCGCGCGGCTGACGCGCGCGACGCGCCCTCAGAGCACGCCGTTCCTGCCGCTGTCGCGCCCGCTCGCCTTGCGGCCGCGCGCCCGGCCCGGGAACACGTCGGGCTCGACCGAGCCGCGCCAACCCAGGCGCTCGCGCAAGCGGCGGAAGGGGTCGAAGGAGCGCGGCGACAAGAGCGGGTAGGGCCTGGGATGGGCGCGCATGACGACCGCGTCGCCCTCCTGCAGCGGGTGGAAGCCCTGTCCGTCGACCACCAGCGTGGTCAACCCGCTGGCGCGCGTGATCTCGAGCCGCAAGCGGGCCGCGCCGTCGAGCACGATCGGCCGGTGCGACAAGGCCTGCGGGGAGATGGGCGTCACCACCATGGCCTG
>JBEBCR010000430.1:0-3048 GCA_041157565.1 Planctomycetota bacterium
GCCGCGTTTCGCTGGAGGACTTCGCCGTCGAGCTGTCGGAACTGTGTGGCGCCGTGCGCGCGCTCGACGCCGAGCCGGTGCTGGTCTCCATGCCGCGGCGGGCGGACTTCGAGGCGCGCAAGCCCGTGCTGCCGCGCTACACCGCCGCGGTGGGACTGGTGGCCAAGGACGCAGGCGTGGCCTTGGTGGACGCGCGCGCCGCATTGGCGAGTTGGCCCGCGAGCGACGCGTTCCTGCCCAACGATCGCGTCCACCCCACGCCGGAGGGACACGCACGCATCGCCGACTTGGTGGCGGATGCAGTGTTGGTGGCGTTGGATCGTCGTTGACGGGTCCGGCGCAGGCGAGCGCGACTGACAGCGGCATGTTCCAGCAAGCGGCCGCGCGCTCGAGGGCGCGGCCCCTCGTGCTTCAGCGCGCTAGGGCGGGGATCCGCAGGGGCTTCCTGGTGTGCGTGGCGAGGTGTTCCTGCACGCTGCGCACGCTCCAATCGGCGCGGTGCAGCGCGGATAGCGCGCTGACCACGGCGCTGATGCCGGCGAGGGTCGTCACGCACGGCACTCCGGCCGTCACCGCGGCGGCGCGGATGGCCGAGTCGTCGATGCGCTGCTGCTTGCCGTAGGGCGTGTTCAGGATCAGGTCGATCTCGCGGTTCTTGATCGTGTCGACGATGTGCGGGCGGCCTTCGTGGACCTTGTTCACGCGCGACACGGGGATGCCGGCGGCCTTGAGGGCGCGCCAGGTGCCGTCGGTGGCGACCAGCTCGTAGCCGAGCGAGGCGAGCGTGCGCGCCTCGGCGACGACCACGCGCTTGTCGGAGTTCTTCACCGACAGGAACACGCGCCCGCGCTTGGGCAGCTTGAGGCCGGCGGCGAGGTAGGCCTTGACGAAGGCGTGGCCGAGGTCGGCGTCGATGCCCATCACCTCGCCCGTCGAGCGCATCTCGGGACTGAGGGTGATGTCGACGCCGGGGAACTTGTTGAAGGGGAAGACCGGCGCCTTGACCGAGAAGTACGGCGGCGCGACCTCATCGACGAAGCCCAGCTCCTCGAGCGTCATGCCGCACATGACCTTGGCGGCGAGCTTCGCCAGGGGCACGCCGATGGCCTTCGAGACGAAGGGCACCGTGCGCGAGGCGCGCGGGTTGACCTCGAGCACGTAGACGCGGTCGCCCTTGACGGCGTACTGCACGTTCATGAGGCCCACGACCTTCAGCTCGCGCGCCATCGCCTGGGTGGCGCGGCGGATCTCGTCGACCACCTCGGCGCCCAGCGTGTGCGGCGGCAGCACGCAGGTCGAGTCTCCGGAGTGGATGCCTGCCTCCTCGATGTGCTCCATGATGCCCGCCACGACGACGGTCTTGCCGTCGGCGATGCAGTCCACGTCGACCTCGATGGCGTCCTCGAGGAACTTGTCGACGAGGATCGGGCGGTCTGGCGTCGCCTGCACGGCGTTGTGCATGTAGTGCTCGAGCGCCGCGTCGTCGTAGACGATCTCCATGGCGCGGCCGCCGAGCACGTAGCTCGGACGCACCAGCACCGGGTAGCCGATGCGGCGCGCCACGGCGAAGGCCTCGGCCGCGTCGCGCGCCATGCCGGAGTCGGGCTGGTGCAGGCCGAGCTTCCTGATCATGGCGTTGAACAGTTCGCGGTCCTCGGCGCGGTCGATCGACTCGACCGAGGTGCCGATCAGCGGCGCGCCCGCCTTGTGCAGGCCGCCGGCGAGGTTCAGCGGCGTCTGGCCGCCGAATTGGACGATGATGCCCTTGGGCTTGATCGCCTTGACGATGTTCATCACGTCTTCGTGCGTCAGCGGCTCGAAGAACAGGTCGTCGGACGTGTCGTAGTCGGTCGAGACCGTCTCGGGGTTCGAATTGACCATCACCGCGTCGCGGCCGATCTCGCGCGCCGCGAAGGCGGCGTGCACGCAGCAGTAGTCGAATTCGATGCCCTGGCCGATGCGGTTGGGGCCGCCGCCGAGGATCATGATGCGCTCGCGCGCCGTCTCGCGCAGTTCGCCCTCGTCCTCCCAGGTCGAGTAGTAGTACGGCGTCGCGGCCTCGAATTCGGCCGCGCAGGTGTCGACGATCTTGTAGGTCGGCCGGATGCCGTGCTGCTCGCGCAGCTTCGTCACCTCGGCCTCCGCCAGGCCGAAGGCCAGCGCCAGCTGGCGGTCGCCGTAGCCCAGGCGCTTGGCCTCGCGCAGCAGCTCGGGCGTCGGCTTGGCGCCGGACAGCTCGGCCTCGAACTCGACCAGCTCGCGGATGTTCTCGAGGAACCACGGGTCGATCTTCGTGGCCTCGAAGATCTCGTCCGTGCTCCAGCCCGCGCGGTAGGCGGCGCGCAGCGCGAGGATGCGCAGGTCGTTGGGCACGCGCAGCGTGCGCGTCAGCTCGGCCGGATCGGCCGCCAGCACCTCGGCCGGGTCGCGCGGATCGAGTCCCATGCCGGGGCGGCCGGTCTCCAGGCCGCGCAACGCCTTCTGCAGCGCCTCCTTGAAGGTGCGGCCGATGGCCATCGTCTCGCCCACGCTCTTCATCTGCGTGGTCAGCGTGCGGTCGGCGCCCTTGAACTTCTCGAAGGCGAAGCGCGGGATCTTCACCACCGTGTAGTCGATCGTCGGCTCGAAGCAGGCCGGCGTCTTCTTGGTGATGTCGTTCTTGAGCTCGTCGAGCGTGTACCCGACGGCGAGCTTGGCCGCGAACTTGGCGATCGGGAACCCAGTGGCCTTCGAGGCCAGCGCCGAGGAGCGCGACACGCGCGGGTTCATCTCGATCACGATCATCCGCCCGTCCTTGGGGTTGATCGCGAATTGGACGTTCGAGCCGCCGCACTCGATCCCGATCTCGCGCATGATCTTGATCGAGGCGTTGCGCATGTCCTGGTACTCGCGGTCGGTCAGCGTCTGCGCCGGCGCGACGGTGATCGAGTCGCCGGTGTGGACGCCCATCGGGTCCAGGTTCTCGATCGAGCAGATGATGACGACGTTGTCGTTCTTGTCGCGCATCACCTCCATCTCGAACTCCTTCCAGCCCGAGAGGCACTCCTC
>JBEBCR010000431.1:0-8169 GCA_041157565.1 Planctomycetota bacterium
GTTCGTCGTCCGCGCCGAAGGGCAGCTTGACGCCGAACAGGAAGGCGAAATCGCCGCGCGGATGGCGATGGAAGCGCCACGACCCATCGAGCCACAGGTCGCTCGGGCCACCCGGGTCGCCTTCGAACGGTCCGGCTCCGCCGGCGAGTTCGGGGCCGACCTGGTAGCCGCGGGTCCACCACCACGCCACGCGCGCGCCGAGCACGACCGTCCCGGAGACGCCGTAGCGCAGCGAGGCGCTCCCCAGCACGCCGTCCTGCAGGCTCGCGGCCGAACCGCTGGTCGCGGCGAGCTCCGACGCCGAGTACTCGTCCCACACGGTCCACGCCGCCTCGAGCTGGAGGACGAAGCGGTCGACCTCGAGCGGGATGCCATCCTGCACGGCGCGCGGAGTGCCGAAGCCGTTGGGGCCGTGCGCGCCCGCCTGGGCGGGAACGGCGAGGACTCCCAAGGCGAGCAAGGACCGTGTCGTGCGGGACTGTAGGAGCATGGTGGCCTCCCCCAAAGCGTAGCGAAGCTCGCGGTGGATTGAGACCAGCAGCTCTACGAGCCAAGATGGCGTGGCATGACAGGCGCCCCCTCGACGCTGGCCACCGGCAAGTCCGTGGCGGGACTGATCGCGCGCATCGCCTTGCCCCTGTATGCGGCCTGCTTGGCGGGCAGGGCGATCCTCCTGGCCTGGCAATGGGACCGGCTGGCGGACCTGGACGCCCAGGACCGCCTGATGGCCTTCGTGCACGGACTGCGCATGGACACCATCGCGGTCGGCTGGCTCTTGTCCGTCCCGGTGCTCGTGGCCGCGTTGTCGCCCGCGCGCTTCGCGGCGTCGGGTGCCAAGATCCTGCGCTGGTGGTCGCTCGCCAGCCTCGCGCTGGTGGTCTTCGTCGAGGTCGCCACCTTCCCCTTCTTCGCCGAGTACGACGCGCGCCCGAACTTCCTCTTCAGCGCCTACGTCGAGTACCCCCTCGAGGTGGCCTCCATGCTGTGGGCCGACCAGAAGGCCGGACTCGCGGCGGCCGCGGCGCTCGTCGCGACGACCGCCTGGTGGCAGGCGAAGCGCCTCGACGTGGCCTCCGCGACGGAGTGCTTGTCGCGCCCGTGGCTGCGTCGCGCCGCGTGGTTCCCGCCGATGGCGGCGTGCCTGTTCCTCGGGATCCGCTCCTCGCTCGGGCATCGACCGGCCAACACCGCCGACGCGCTGTACTGCGCGAACCGCGTCGCCGGCGAGATCGCCAAGAACTCGCTCCACAGCGCCGCCTACGAGGCCTACCGCGGCCGCAAGGACGGCAAGCGGCTCGCCAAGCAGTACGGCGAGATCCCTCGAGACGAGGCGTACGCGCGCGTCGACCGGCTGCTGGGCACGCCTCGGCGCGACGACCTGCCCTTCCACCGCGTCGAACCCACGGTGCGCCCGAGCGCGAAGCCGCGCAACCTGGTCGTCATCATCGAAGAGAGCATGGGCGCCCGCTTCGTGGGCCACCTGGGCGACGATCGCGGACTGACGCCGCGACTCGACGAGCTCGCCGAAGGGAGCCTCGTGTTCACGAACCTGCACTCGAACGGGACGCGCAGCATCCGGGGCTTGAGCGCGCTGAGCGCCGGCTTCCAGGCGATCCCCGGCGACGGCGTGCTGAAGCGTCCCAAGTCGCAGTCGGGCTTCTTCACCTTGTCTTCGCTGCTCGAGCCGCACGGCTACCACACGAGCTTCATCTACGGCGGCGAGGCGCGCTTCGACAACATGCGCGGCTGGTACGCGGGCAACGGGTTCGACCTGATCCTCGAGGAGAAGGACTTCGACAACGTCACCTTCCGGGGCTCTTGGGGCGCCTGCGACGAGGATGCGATGGTCGAGGCGGTCGAGCTGTACTCCAAGCTCCACGCCGAAGGTCGGCCCTTCGCCTCGGTCGTCTTCAGCCAATCGAACCACTCGCCCTTCGACCTGCCGCCTGGCAAGGTGCCGCTGGTCGAGGGGGTGCCGGAGCGGTCGGTGGAGAACGCGATCCGCTACGCCGACTACGCCATCGGCCGCTTCTTCGAACTGGCGCGCCAACAGCCTTGGCACGCGGACACGGTCTACCTCGTGGCCGCGGACCACGACGTGCGCGCCTATGGCGACGCCGCCGTGCCCGTCGACGCGTTCCACATCCCCGGCCTGGTGCATGGCCAGTGCGTCGAGCCGGGACGCCACGACGCCGTGGCGTCGCAACCCGACCTGCTGGCGACGGCCCTCGGCCACCTGGGAATGGACTTGGAGCACCCGATCCTCGGGACGCCGGTGTCGCGCCCGGGACGCCAGGCCTTCGCCCTGATGCAGTACAACGACGCGTACGGATTCCGCCGCGGCGACAAGGTGGCCGTGCTCAGGCCCTCCCTGGAGCCCGAGACCTTCGTGTGGAGCGGCGGTCGCCTGCTGCCCACCGACGAGGACGTCGAACTCGAGCGCGACGGCCTCGCCTTGGTGCACGTGGCCGAGGATCTCTACGAGCGGCGGTTGTACCGCTAGGGCGCGCGATCGCCGACGCGGCGCCAGCGCGGACCGGCGCCCCCGCCGCGTGGCGCGCGGACAAGGTGGTCGGGGCGAGAGGATTTGAACCTCCGGCCTCTACAACCCCATTGTAGCGCTCTAGCCAAGCTGAGCTACGCCCCGGACCGTCTGCTGGGATTGCAGGGCGAAGAGTCTAGCAACGAGCGGCGAGCGCGTCCAACCCGCCCTGCTAGACTCCCCCCCCGATGGCCAGGCCCCTGCGCAACCTCTGGCGCGACCGCGTGCAGGTGCGGCGCCGCCACCGCACGTGGGTGCAGGCCATGGTGCTCGCCACGCTGGGCTGGAGCGTCTGGTGGGCCACGTTCTGGTGGTGGACCTTCGCACCCGACAGCGCCCCGGCGCTCGCCACGGCGCGCTGGGTCGCGCTGCCCTTCGGCGTGCTGGGCCTCGCGAGCACGATCTGGGGCTTCCGCGCCAAGTCGAGCTGGCTGCTGCTGCTCGCGGTGCCGCTCGTCGCCAACGGCGCGCTCGTGTGCGCGCCCTTCGTGCTCGATGGCGTCGCGCGCGCGCTGCGCCCCTCCTGAACGCGCCGAGCGCCTCAGCCCTTGGGCTCGGCGAGCATGATCATGATCGAGCCGGTGACGGCGGCCAGCACGATCAGCACCATCGCGCACCACGCGAGGAAGGCGTGCATGCGGCGCTTCCTGCCGTCGCGCCAGGCGATCACGCCGGCGACGATCGGGAAGACGAGGAAGCCGGTGGCGACCTTGGCGATGGCGAGGTGCACCGGCGTGATCCAACCCGCGGAGGCGAGGTCGTACAACGCGCCGAGCTCGTAGGCCTCCTTGATCGTCCACGCGAGGGAGGCGGCGGTCAGGCCGACGAAGACGAGGTGCAGCGCGCGCTGGGCCGCGCGTTGGCGCGCGACGCGGCCGAAGGTGGCGGCGACGGCGAGCAGCGCGACCGTGGCGACGAACCACGCCGCGAACTGGGCGCCGTCGCTCACAGGCGCGCCTCGACGATGCCGTCCATCTCGCCCGCGGGCGCGCGCGTCATCAGCTCGAGCACCGCTTCGCGCGGATCCTTGCCGCGGAAGAGCACCCCGTGCACCTGCGCCGCGATGGGCATCGACAAGTCGCCGAGGTCGGCCTCGGGGCCGAACAAGGCCTGCGTGGTGTAGACGCCCTCGGCGACCGTGCGCGTGGCGCCCAGCACGTCGGAGAGCTTCCGGCCGCGGCCGAGCGCCTCGCCCACCGCGCGGTTGCGCGAGTGGCGCGAGAAGCAGGTCGTGGCGAGGTCGCCCACGCCGGCGAGGCCGAAGAAGGTCTCGGGGCGCGCGCCGCGCGCGCAGGCGAAGCGCGCGATCTCGACCATGCCGCGCACGAGCAGCGCGCTCTTGGCGTTGTCGCCGAGCTCGAGGCCGTCGCCGATGCCGGCGGCGATGGCGATCACGTTCTTCAGCGCGCCGCCGTACTCGGCGCCGAGCGGGTCGGGGTTGGTGTAGACGCGGAAGGTCGGGCCCGAGAAGGCGCGCTGCACCGACTGCGCGTAGTCGAGGTCCAAGGACGCGGCGACGACGGAGGCGGGCTTGCCGCGCGCCACCTCCTCGGCGTGGCTCGGGCCGGTGAGCACGCACAACGGGCGCGCGCCGAGCACTTCGGCGATGACCTGCAGCGGCGTCTTGAAGGTCTCGATCTCGATGCCCTTGGTGGCGCTGACGACGGGAGTCCCGCCCGCGATGGCGTCCTCGAAGCGGCGCAGCACGCCGCGCAGGTGCTGCGTGGGCACCGCCGTGACGACGAGGTCGGCCTCCGCGCCCGCGCCCATGGGATCGGCCGTGATGCGCAGGGTCGAGGGCAGCGGGACGCCGGGCAGGAAGCGCAGGTTCTCGCCCGCGCGCCGCATCTCCTCGGCGTGCTCGGGGAAGGCGCTCCACAAGGTCGTCTTGACGCCGTTCTTGTCGAGGAGCAGCGCCAAGGCCGTGCCCCAGCCGCCATCGCCGATGACCAACGCGCGGCCGAAGCCGCCTTCCGTCTTGCGAGACTTCATGTGCGCTTGAGCTTGCCGCCTTCGTCGGTGGAGGCGCCCGGGCGCGAGGCCGCGGAGTCCGCGCGACGACCCGAGCGCGGCTCGGTGCCCGCGAGCATACGGGCGATGTTGGCGCGGTGGCGCGCGACGACGAGGATGGCGATGGCGCTCCACGCCACGACAAGGCCGGCCGGACGCGGCGCCTGCGCGTCGCGTTCGAGCGCCAGCCAGGCGAGCGGGAACACGGCGCACATGGCCATCGAGGCGAGGCCGACCCAGCCCGTGGTGGCGCGCACGACGAGCCAGGCGAGGCCGCCGGCGACGAAGGCCAGGGGCTCGACGGCCACCACCGCGGCGCAGGCGGTGGCGACGCCCTTGCCGCCCTTGAGGGCGAGCCACGGCGTGTAGCAGTGCCCGAGCACGGCGGCGAGGCCGCAGGCGCCCTGGGCGAGCTCCTTGGCGCCGGTGGCGAATTCGGGTCCCGACAGCCACGCGTCGGCGAGCAGCACGGGCACGAGGCCCTTGGCCACGTCGAGCAGGTACACGACGAGGCCCATCCCGCGCCCCATGGCGCGCGCGGCGTTGGTGGCGCCGATGTTGCCGCTGCCCACCGTGCGCAGGTCGACGCCGCGCAGCCGTCCCAGCAGCAGGCCGAAGGGGATGGAGCCCAGCAGGAAGGCCATGGCGACGAGCGCCCAGGCGACCGGCGGCAGGCGCGCCGGATCCAAGGTCGACCAGTCGAGGAGGGCCGTCATGCCGAGCGCACAGCCTAGCGTCCGCGCGCCGCAACCGTCGCGCATCCTCCTGCGTAGGCGACGGATGCGGGGGGACGCCCGGCCGGGGTTGCAAAAACGGCCCGCCCCCCTACCATCCAACCCCCGAACTCCAAGCGCCAACCACCTCCGGCGACCGCGCCGTCCCGCGCGCTCCCCCCCCCGGGGACGCCACGGCGGCGCGACCGAGCCGCGGAGCCAGAGCCCCCACCCAACCGAGCCCGCCCATGACCTATGTGATCGCCGAACCCTGCGTCAACACGAAGGACACGGCCTGCGTCGAAGTCTGCCCGGTCGATTGCATCCACCCGGTCAAGGACGCGCCGGACTTCGCCAAGTTCCCGCAGCTCTACATCAACCCCGACGAGTGCATCGACTGCGGCGCCTGCGCCCCCGAGTGCCCCGTCGACGCCATCTTCGACGAGGCCGAGCTGCCCGAGAAGTGGGCTCAGTACAAGAAGATCAACGCCGAGTGGTTCCAGAAGAACCGCTGAAGCGACCGCGCGCTGTAAAGTCGATTTGACAGAGCCCGCCGCGCGCGGCGGCCTGCGCGACCCCGGCATCCGCCCAGTGGTGGATGCCGGGGTCGCGCGCTTGCTCGCCATGCTCGCCATGCTCGCCATGCTCGGCGTGCTCGGCGTGTCGCGCGCGAGCATGCGCCGCGCTTCTCGAGGCTACGCACCGAGCGTGCTCGAACTGCCCACCTTCGGCCATGTCGCCGCGCCGCGCGCGAAGAGAGAGTGCGCCGCCTCGAAGGAAGCGCGCCCTGCGGTCCTCCAGCGGCCGACGGGCGCATCGATGCCACCACGCACCCACGCCCTCGTGCGGCGTGCCGACGCGGGCTGGAGTCGCGCCGGAAGGAGCGCAGAAGCCATGCGAACACAACCCATCCACCACCATCGTCGCGCGCGCCTCGCCGGCCTCGCGCTGGTCGCCGCGGGCGCCACCGTCGCCGCCACGGCGGCCATCGCCCTCGGGGGCGGCGCGAGCCAAGGCGCGGGAACAGGCCGCCTCGAGCTCGATTGCCCCCCGATGGCCAAGTCGCGCTGCTCGAGCGGCGTGTCCCCGGACACGACAGGCCACGCCGTGGCGACGAGCAGCGTCGATCCCGCCCCGCTGGTCACCTGGACCGACACGGTCGCTCAATCGCCGAGCTGTCCCACCGAGCGCTTCGACGAGGTGATCGTCCGCCGCTGGCGGGCCGTGGACGACGCCGGCAACGCGGCGGAGTGCGACCAGGCGATCCACGTCGTCAAGGACGAGCTGCTGCTCGACATCAAGCCGACTTCGTGCCCGAACCCGCTGCGCGTCGGCTCGCAGGGCGAAGGGGCCAGCGTGTCGATGGCGCTGGTGGGCAGGCCCGGGCAGCCGGTCGCCGACATCGTCCCGGGCTCGATCGAGCTGTGGCGCGAGCACTGCGTCGCCGGTCCGCTGGCGCCGCTATCCGTCGGCCTGGAGGACGTCGTGGCGCCGCACGCGCCCACGCAGCGCTGCGAGTGCGGCACCGCGGGCCCGGACGGCGTGGTGGACCTGCGCCTGTCGTTCTCGCGCCAGCAGATGATCGACGCGCTCTTGCTGGCGGCAATCCCGAACGGCTCGCTGGTCCCGCTGGTCGTCACCGGCACGTTGGCGAATGGTTGCAGGTTCCGCGCCGGCGACTGCGTGCTGATCCGCAACTAGGAGTCGACTCGCGCGCGCTCAGCGGGCCGCGGCGGCCTGCAGGCGCGCGCGGGCCTCGGCGTTGCCGGGCGAGTCCTGCGCGGCCACGCAGCTCGGCACGCTGGCGAGCAAGGTCTGCGCCACGAGGAGCGCGTCGCCGGCGGGTTGCTTGGCGGCGAAGGCGGCCGCCTTCTGCTTGAGGGCGGCGAAACGCTGGGCGTCGGCCACGGGCGGCCGGCGCCAGGTCGCGGCGTCCTGCGGCAGCCTTGCGGCGCGCGACTTGGCGGCCGCGACGCGCGAACGCAAGGTCGGGTGGTCGGAGAAGGTGTCGTCCGGGGTGTCGTAGCCCTGGTCGGCGAGGTTCTGGAAGAAGTCGCCGAAGCGCGCCGGATCCCAACCGGCGCGCGCGTGGAAGTCGAACCCCAGCCGATCCGCCTCGGCTTCGTCGTCGCGCGTGAAGCCAAGGGAGAGGAACTGCCCGGCGTACAAGGCCAGCGTGCCGCCGATGGCGGCCCATTCCTCCTTGTTCTCCTCGGCCAGTTCGTGGCCGAGGACCGCGGCGGCGAGCGCGCCGCCCAGCACCGCGTACTGGCGGTCCATGCCCTTGTGCACGTGCCGGCCGTAGACGTGCGCGTACTCGTGCGCCACGACGGCGGCGAGTTCATCCTCGCTGCGGCAGGCGACCATCAACTGCGAGTACACGTACATGTGCTCGCCCCCGGTGGTGAAGGCGTTCAACTCGTCGCTCGCCACGAGGTGGAAGCGCAGGTCGTCCGAGAACATCCAGCGCGAGTCGGCGCCGCGGCGCGACTTGCCGCCGTAGCCGGCCTTCGTCATGGAATCGGCCGCGGCGACGACGCGGCCGCCGACTTCCTGCAGGTACGCGGCGAGCTCGGCCTCCTCGATGACCGCCGGTTCCAGCTCGCGGTGCGCGTCGGCCGCCTGGGCGATGACGGAACGGTCCGAGGCGCAGGCGGACAGGCCGAGGACGAGCGCGAGGAGCGCGAGGACGCGCGAGAGGGGTTGCTGCATGGCGTGCTCCGGCGTGTGGAGGTCGCTGGAAGCCTAGCACGCTATGCTCTGCGCCCCCATGGCGGCCAACTCCCCCGTCCCGCGCTGGATCCCGGTCGCGGCGCTGTTCTTCGTGACGCTCGCCTGGGGCGGGACCTTCGTGTGGATGAAGGAGACCCAGAACCGCACGCACGAGCTGTTCGGCGACGGCGT
>JBEBCR010000432.1:0-11759 GCA_041157565.1 Planctomycetota bacterium
CCGGTGGCGAGGGCGGCGAGCCCAAGAAGGACGGGGGCTGAGCCCTTGCGCGTCCACGCCCGCGGACGCTTCGCATCGTGGGGACTCGGCGGATAGACTCCTTCCTCGCGGATCTTCCCCCGCCGCAAGGAGCAGAGCCATGGATCGCACCGCCGCATTGGAAAAGGTCAAGCTTCCCGCCATTGGTCTCGTCGCCGTCGGCGCCTTGGGTGTGGCGAGCGCGCTCCTGCGCTTGTTCCAAGGCGCCTCCCAGCAGCAGGTGGACCAGCTGCGCGAAGCCTTCGACAAGGCGGGAATGGACCCCGCCACGACGGAGCAGGTCGTGTCCATGCTCGCGGGAGGCAATGTCGTGCTAGCGCTGCTGGCGATCGCCGTTTCGGGGCTCATCCTCTGGAGCGGCTTGCAGATGCGCCAACTCAAGGGCCGCGGACTGGCCATCGCGAGTTCGATCCTCGGCATGCTGCCGTGCTTCACGGGTTGCTGCTGCGTCGTCGGCCTGCCCGTGGGCATCTGGGCGCTCGTCGTCTTGATGAACGACGAAGTCAAGGCGGCCTTCGACACCCGGGCGAACTGATGCGCGCCTCGGCGCTCGCGCGGGCGGCGAGCCTGGCGATGGCCGTCGTCGTCGCGGCCTGCGGAGCCGCCGAGGGCGAGCGCGGAGCGGGCGTGGAAACGCTGGGAACGCCGCTCGCCGGCTTGTGGCCGGCATGGGTCTCGACCACGTCGACCGGCGTGGGTTCGCGCGAGGCCGAGCTGCTCGTGCTCGCCGCCGAAGTCGATGGGCACGCCTTGCGCCTGCATGTCGGCGACGAGGAGCGCGTGCTGGCGCGCGGCCCGGACTGGTTCGCCAACTGGGCCGACGTGCCGGCGGCGGCGCGCGACGCGCAGGGTCGGATCTGGGCGAGCTGGCTGCGACGCACGGGCGACGGGACCTACGACTACGCGGCTTGGATCGCGCGCGCAGGCGACGCGCCGCGACGCCTGCACGACGACGACGGACCGGGCGAGCACGGCTTCGTCTCGCTCGCGCCGCTCCCCTCCGGCGGACTTGTCGCGGCGTGGCTCGACGGACGCGACCACGCCAAGCCCGAAGGCGCGATGCGCGTGCAGGCGCGCTTCATCGACGCCGAAGGCCGCTTCGGCCCCGAGATCCTGCTCGACGAGCGCGCCTGCGACTGTTGTCCAACCTCCTTGACGCCCCGCGGCGACGGCGCGCTGGTCGCCTGGCGCGATCGAGACGTGGACGAGCGGCGCGACATCGCGTTGGCCCACGTCGCGCCGGACGGAACCATCCAGCGGCTCGAGGCCGGGCTCGACGACGGCTGGCGCATCCACGGCTGTCCGGTGAACGGGGCCGTGCTGGCCTCCGACGGGGAGCGCGTGGCTCTGGCGCGCTACACCGAAGGCGGCGGCGCGGCGCGCATCGTGCTGTCGACCGCCGAGGATCCTGCCGGCCCGTGGCGTTGGCGCGAACTGGCGCGCGAAGGCGCGCTGGGCAGGCTCGACGCGTCGTGCGGGCCGGGCGGCAGCCTCAGCGTGCTGTGGCTCGAGCGAGTCGAAGGCGTCGCGACGTGGATGCTGGCGCGGTGGGACGAGATCGACGCCGGCGCGCCGCCGCGGGTCGTGCGCGAGATCGCGCGCACCACCGCCGACCGCTCCTCGGGGCGGGCGCGCCTCGTCGACCTGGGCGCGCAAGTTCTGGTGGCGGTGCCGCTTGGCGAGGGCGTGCAACTGGTGCGTTGGCGGCCATGACCGCGGGGGCGGGAAGCCCCAAGTCCCTTGACGCGCGCCTCATGGAAGTTTTTTCCAAATCGGGGCCCCGCTTCAGGAATCCGCGGGCATCATGGCACCAGACCCCACCCGCGCTGTCGGTCAAAGCACCCCTCCTGGTGACCGGTATGCTGAAAGTAGCCTCCCTCTGCGGCTTGGCGTTCCTGACGCCTTGCGCCTGGTTCGTGATCCAGTCCTGCGCTCCGAGCGTGGAGGCTGCTCCGCAGGCGCGCTTGTCGCTCAAAGCGCTCGAGATGGTCCGCGACCTGAAGGGCCAGAGCCTGCGACTCGACGGCCTCGGCCCCACCGACGAACCGCTGTACGTCAAGGACTGCTACATCGGCCCGAACCCCGTCAGCGGGCATGGCGCGGTCGTCATCCTCGCCACGGACGAGGCCTTGGCGGGCCCCGTGCCGATCAACGCGCCCCAGGGAGCCGACGGCCAGTGGTACCTGCCGCTGTCCTCCGACGCGGACGCCGCGCACTTCCTGCTGGCCGCCGGCGCGAAGCCCCCGGCGGACCTCGTCGGACCGCCCAGCCGCCTGTATTGCCGCGTCATCGGCCTGCAGTGAACCCGCCGCGGCGCGCACCGAGCCGCGCGTCAGGTCGTCCGTCCGCGCGCCACGCGCTCGAGCGCCAAGGCGAAGCGCTCGATGTCCTCCTCGGTGGTGTCCCACGAGCACATCCAGCGGCACACGCCGCGCTCCTCGTCCCACACGTAGAAGAAGCTCTCCGCCTGCAGCGGCGCGATCCACGCCTTGGGAAGGATCGGGAACACGCCGTTCGCCTGCGTGGGCCAGGCGAAGGACACGCCCTCCACGCGCTCGGCGCGGGCGCGCAGCGCGCGGGCCATGGCGTTGGCGTGGCGCGCGTTCTCGAGCCACAAGTCGCCCTCGAGCAGGGCCGAAAGCTGCGCCGACACGTAGCGCATCTTGGAGGCGAGCTGCATCGACTGCTTGCGCACGAAGCGGAAGTCCTCGCCCAGCCCTTCCTCGAGGAAGACGACCGCCTCGGCCAGCATCGCGCCGTTCTTCGTGCCGCCGAACGACAGCACGTCGACGCCGACGTCCGTGGTCAGCGCGCGCAGCGGCACCCCCAGCGATGCCGCCGCGTTGGCGAGGCGCGCCCCGTCGAGGTGCAGCAGCAACCCGTGCGCGCGGCAGAAGTCGGACAAGGCGCGGATCTCGTCGGGCGCGTAGACCGTGCCGTACTCCGTGGACTGCGTGATGGAGACGACCTTGGGCTGCACGTGGTGCTGGTCGCGCAGCCCGTGGAGGCGCGGTTCGACGTCGGACGGGCGCAGCTTGCCGTCCGGGGTCGCCACGAGGATCAGCTTGGCGCCGAGGTGGCGCTCGGGCGCGCCGCACTCGTCGACGGCGATGTGGGCGTGCTGGGCGCAGACCACGGCCTCGTGCCGCGCCAACATCGACTGCAGGCCTGTGACGTTGGCGCCGGTGCCGAGGAACACGGGCCAGGCGCGGGCCCCGGGCCCGAAGTGCTCGCGGAAGCGCTCCTCCATGGCGCGCGTCCAAGGGTCGTCGCCGTAGGCGCGGACGTGGCCGACGTCGGCCGAACGCATGGCCTCCCACACGCGGGGGTGGACGGGCGCGTTGTTGTCGCTGGCGAAGTGGCGGCGCGCGGCTTGCATGGCGACGATTGTCCGCGCGCCGAGCCGAGGGGCAAGCGCGCCGCGCGGGATTGCTAGAGTGTCGCCCCGACCCGCGACTCGACCGCCGGGAGGAGCGCACGCATGCACGAGATCCGCATGGCCCAACCGGGCAAGAACGCCCTGTCCACGAACCTGATGGCCTTCCTCGAGGCCGAACTGCACAAGAGCGACGGGGAGCCGATCCTGTTGACCGGCGATGGCGACGCCTTCTCCGCGGGCGTCGACCTGCGCGAGATCGCCAACGCCGACGCCGCGACGATCGAACGCTTCCTGCGGCGGCTCGACGCGCTCGTCGCGCGGTTGTGGCTGCACCCCGCACCTGTGGTGGCGCTGGTCAACGGCCACGCCATCGCGGGCGGCTGCATCCTCGCCCTGGCCGCCGATTGGCGCATCGCGCCCGCGGGCGCCAAGGCCAAGATCGGCCTGAACGAACTGGCGCTGGGCGCGTGCATCCCGCCCGCCTGCCTGCGCGTCGTGCGCCACAGGCTCGGCGAGCGCGGGGCCGAGCGCGCCATCTTCGGCGCGTCGCTCCTGTCGGTGGACGAGGCCGCGCGCGCGGGCTTCGTCGACGAGGTGGTCGAGGGCGACGCGACGCACGCGGCGCTCGCCAAGCTGCAGGCGCTGGCCGCGTTGCCGCGCGCGGCCTACGGCACGATGAAGCACGGCCTGCGCGCGGAGTCGCTGCGCACCTCCGCCTGGGACGAGGAGCGGCTGCTCGGACGCGAGGTGCCGATCTGGGCCTCGAGCGACATGAAGCGCCGCATCGAGGTGCTGCTCGGCAAGGGACGATGAGCGCGTTCCTCCTCGCCTTGGCGCTGCTGCCGGCGCCGCCAGCCGCCGGCGACATCGTCCCGCGCCGCTGGCTGGCCATCGAGGCGGTCGACCTCCCGGGACGCCGCCCGTTCCGTCCGGACCAGGTCTTCGGCGCGTGCGTGGCGCAGGGGATCGCGCCCGAGGAAGGCCGCGCCTTCCTCGGCGAGAACGGCGTGGAGCGGCGCTTCGCTCCCATGGAAGCCGACGAGTCCGGCGCGCTGCCCTCCGCCTTCGCGTGGGCTTGGACCAGCGTCGAGAGCGACGCAGAGCGCGTCGTGCTCGCGCGCCTGTCCGGCGCCGCGCGCGGCTTCGTCAACCGGGAGCCCTTCGTCGGCGACGCCTACGGCTACGGCTTCGCGGGCGTGCCCGTGCTCTTGAAGAAGGGCCGCAACGACGTGTGGATCTCCGGTCCGCGCGGGCGGGCCTCGCTGCGCTTCGTCGAGCCGCAGGGCGAGATCCTGTTCGGCGAGTGGGACGTGACCAAGCCCGACCTCGTCGCCGGCGAGGCGCGCCGTCCGTCGCCGCCGCGCGCGGGCGTGCTGCTCCTGAACGCCACGACGCGCGCCATCGCCCCGCGCCTCATGGAATGCGTCGGCGATCCGCCGCGCGTCGCGCCGATCTCGCGAGCGATCCAGCTCCCCTCCATCGCCCCGCTCTCGCTCGCCAAGGCGTCCCTGCCGCTGTGGGGCCTCGAACGCGCGCCGCGCGAGCCCGGCGCGACGCGCTTCCACTTCGCCATCGACGCCAGGACGAGCCGCACGCTGCACTCGTTCGAGCTCGCCGTGCGCGCGAGCGACGCGCCGCGGCTCGCCACCTTCGAATCGGCCATCGACGGCACGGTGCAGGTGCTGGGCATGCTGCCGCCGAAGGACGCGGCGAACCCCGATCCGCGCGTCGTGCTCTCGCTGCACGGCGCCGGCGTCGACGCGTGGGGCCAGATCAGCTCCTACTCGCGCAAGGACGGCTGGCTGCACATCGCCGCCACGAACCGCCGGCCGTTCGGCTTCGACTGGCAGGACTGGGGGCGCCTCGACGCGTACGAGGCGCTGTCGGCCGGCTTGCGCGCGCACCGCGGACTGCCCGCGGCGTGGATGTCGGCTCCACGCGCGCAGTGCTGCGACGCGCGCACGTACCTGAACGGCCACTCGATGGGCGGGCACGGCACGTGGCACCTCGCCGCCAACGATCCCGACCGCTTCCTGGCCATCGCGCCCAGCGCGGGCTGGGTGGACTTCGACAGCTACGGCTCGCGGCCGCAGGGCGAGCTGCGCGAGCTGTGGCACGCCGCCGATGGCGCCTCGCGCACGCTGGACCTCGTCTCCAACCTGGCGCAGGTGCCGACCTTCGTCGTGCACGGCACGGCCGACGACAACGTGCCGGCGAGCGAGGCGCGCACCATGCTCGAGGCGCTCTCGCGCGCCGGCGCGACGGTGCGCGCGCACTTCCAGGAAGGCGCGGGCCACTGGTGGGACGGCCCGGCCGCCGCCGGCGCCGACTGCCTCGAATGGCCCGGCGCGTTCGAGCTCTTCGCCGAGGTGGACCGCGAGGATGGGCCGCGGCGCCTGTCGTGGCGCGGCGTGGATCCGGGCGTGGACTCGACGCACCACTGGCTCGAGGTGCGCCAGGTCGAGCGCCATGGCGAGCACTTCGCCATCGAGGCCGAGATCGACGACGCCGGCGCGCTCTCCATCCGGACCACGAACGCGCGGCGCATCCGCCTCGGCGGCCGCGTCCCCGGCTGGAACGGCGCGCTCGTCGTCGACGGACAGCCGGTGGAAGGCGCCTCGACGCGGCACATCCTGCGCCTCGACGGGACGTGGCGCGCCGTGCCCGAGGGCCAGGACGAGGCGCTGGGCGAGAAGACCCCCGAGTTGTCGGGGCCGTTCAAGCGCGCCTTCGATCGGCGCTTCGTGTTCGTCGTGGGGACCGCCGGCGCGCGCGAGGAGACGGAGCTGCTCTACTCGCGGGCGCGCGGCGACCTGCAGCAGTGGTGGTACCGCGGCAACGGCAGCTGCGAGATCGTCGCCGACGCGCAGCTCCTGGCCGACCCGGCGCGGCACGTCGGCCGCAACCTGATCCTGTACGGCAACGCCGACACGAACTCGGCGTGGAATCGGCTGCTCGCCGACTCGCCCCTCGTGGCGCGGCGCGGGCTCGTGCGCCTCGGCGAGCGCGAATGGCGCGGCGACGCGCTGGGCGCGGTGTTCGCGCGGCGCGCGAGCTTCGGCCCCGAAGGCGCCGAAGAGCCCTGCCTCGTGGGCGTCTTCGCCGACAGCGGGCGCGCCGGCGCGCAAGCCGGGTTCAACCTCGCGCCGTTCACCTCGGGCGTGGGCTACCCCGACTACGCCATCTGGGGCGCAGAGCTCCACGCGAAGGGCGATGGCGGCGTGCTGGCGGCCGGCTGGTTCGACTCCGCGTGGAGGCTCGACGGACGCGGCTTCGCGCGCGGCGGCGAGGCGCCGCGCGGTTCGACCAAGGAAGGTGC
Organism: Planctomycetota bacterium; assembly: GCA_041157565.1. Classification (GTDB taxonomy): domain Bacteria; phylum Planctomycetota; class UBA1135; order UBA1135; genus SXXH01. The sequence continues at coordinate 6,738 of JBEBCR010000432.1, forward strand.
TAGATGATCGCGCGCGTGCTCGAACCCGAGGTGATGGACACGCGGGAGGAGGCCGACGGCTACGACGCCATGGACCACTCGGCGCCCAACGCGGCGTTCGCGCGGCGCATGCTCGAACTGGGCGCGCGCGGCCGGGTGCTCGACATCGGCTGCGGACCGGGGCACATCCCGCTGCTCTTGTGCGAGGCGCTGCCCGACTCGCGCGTCGTGGGCGTGGACCTCGCCGAGCACATGCTGCGCCACGCCGAGGCCAAGCGCGCGCGCTCGCCGCACGCCGCGCGCCTGTCGTTCCAGCGCTGCGACGCCAAGGGCCTCCCCTTCGCCGACGCCTCGTTCGACGCGGTGTGCAGCAACACGATCCTGCACCACATCCCCGATCCGCGCCCCTTCCTGCGCGAGGCGCGCCGCGTGCTGGCGCCGGGCGGCGCGCTCTTGGTGCGCGACCTCGTGCGACCGTGGAGCCACGCGCGCGTCGCCGAGCTGGTGGCGCTCCACGCCGCCGGAGGAACCAGCGAACAACAGGAGCTGTTCCGCGCGTCCTTGTGCGCGGCGTTCACGCCCTTCGAGCTGCGCGCCATCGCCGACGAGTGCGGCCTCGCCGCGGCCGAGATCACGATCGACAGCGACCGGCACATGTCGCTGCAGCTGTCCGCCGGGATCTGAGGCCGCCCGCGCGGCGCGGCTTCAACGGGCCGGCGCGCGCGCCGCCGGCGCGAACGAGTTCCCCGCGCCCGGCGCCGGACCGGGCCGCGCCGCCGCGACGAGGCGCAGCCTGCTCGTGCGCCGGCCGAGGCGCGCCGCGCGGCGATCGACGAAGCCGAACCAAGCGCGGAACACGGGATGTTCGTCGCGGAGCAGCTCGACGACGTCGCTCGCCGCGCCGCGCCGCGCCAGCTCCGCGCGCCACGAGCGGATCCAGCCGCGCGCGTCGGGCAGCGCCTGCACGAGCTTCTTCTCGAAGCCCTCGCCGCCGGCGAGGCGCGCCAGGTTGAACGGATTGAAGTGGTGCGCGCGCCGCGGCGGATCGTAGGCGTGCCACGCGCCTTGGCGGAAGCGGCGCTCCTGCGCGCCGCCGCAGTCCACGCCGCGCACGACGAGCAGCCCGCCGTCGCGCGCCAAGGCGCGCAGCGCGGCGAGGCTCGCGCGCGGATCGTCGCGCTCGTCGAGCGAGTCGGCGCACACGATGGCGTCGAAGGCCGCGCCGGCCCGCAGGAGCTCGCCAGGCGTGCAGGCGAGGTCCTCGAGGCGCGCCTCCACGGCGTGCATGCCGCGCCTGCGCGCGTCGGCGACGTCGCGCGGATCGTCGCTGGCGACCCACGCCTCCAGCTCGGGCCACGCCGTGCGCCACGGCTCGAGCGCCGCCGGATCGCCGCCGGCGAGCAGCACGCGGCGCGGCGCGGAGAGGCCGACGGAACGAGCGGCCTCGACGTCGCCGCGCGCCTCCTCGACGTCCGAGGCCGAAGGAGCGGCGCGCCCTGCATCGGCGCCGCGCGCCGCGCGCCAGTCGCGCGGACGCTGGGCGAGGAACACGAGGTTGCAGTAGTTGCAGCGCCGCAGCCGCCAAGGGCGCCCGCCGCGCTCCAGCTCCACGCGCGGCTCGCTGCCGCACGGGCCGCACAGCGGACAGGCGAGCTCGAGCATGTCGAAGGGCGCGCGCGCCTCGGCCAGCTTGGCTTCGCGGGTGTCCATCGGGCCCGGCATGGTAGCGCCCGACGCGGGCGGCTACCCTCATGGCGGATGGCCGATGACCCCCAATTGGCGGTGGTGATGAGCGGCGGCGGCGCGCGCGCCGCGTACCAGGCGGGCCTCCTGCACGCCATCGGACGGCGCCATCCGCGGTTGAGCGCCCCCATCATCGCGGGCGTGTCGGCGGGCGCCATCAACGCCGCGTGGATGGCCTCGTCGTGCGACGAGTACGGCCAGACGACGGAGGAGCTCGTCGAGCTGTGGCGCTCGCTCAAGGTCGACAACATCTTCCGCGTCGACGCGTGGTCGCTCTCCGGACGCGTGCTGCGCACCGGCCTGAAGCTCGTGTCGGGCGGCGCGCGCCGCGCCAGCACCGCTCAGGGCTTCGTCGACACGGAACCGCTGCGCGAGCTCCTGTCGAGCCTCGTCGGCGGCGAAGGCGGCGTGCTCGAGCGCATCGCGCCCAACATCGAGTCGAGGAAGCTGCGCGCCGTGGCCTTGACCGGCGCCTCCTACTCGACGGGCGAGTCGGTGACCTGGGTGCAAGGGCGCGAGGTCGTGCCGTGGGAGCGCGCCCAGCGCGTGTGCGTGCCCTGCACGCTGACCGTCGAGCACATCATGGCCTCGGCCTCGCTGCCGATCTTCTTCCCCGCCGTGCGCGTCGGCGCGCACTGGTACGGCGATGGCGGCATGCGCCTGACCGCGCCGCTCTCCCCGGCCGTGCACCTCGGCGCCACGAAGATCATCGCCATCTCGACGCGCAGCGCGCGCACGCGCATCGAGCGCTCCCAGCCGATGGTCGAGGACTACCCGCCCGCCGCGCAGGTCGCCGGCGCCCTGTTCAACTCGATCTTCCTCGACCAGTTCGACGGCGACGCCCTGCAGCTCGAGCGCACCAACGAGCTCGTCGCGCGCCTCCCCCCCGACCAGCGCGCCGGCCTGCGCCCGATCGACCTGCTCGTCCTGCGCCCCTCGCGCGATCTCGGCAAGCTGGCCAACGACCACGAACCCAAGCTCCCCCCCGCCTTCCGCTTCCTGACGCGCGGCTTGGGCACGCGCGAGACGCGCTCGAACGACCTCTTGTCGTTGGTGATGTTCCAGCACGACTACTTGTCGCGGCTGGTGGAGTTGGGGATGGCGGATGGGGAGGCGCGGGCGGGGGAGATCGAGGAGTTCCTGGCGCGCTGATCCGATGCTGGTCCCCTTCGCTGTGCGCGATCGGGGACGGAAATCGGCGCGAGGGTGCTGCAGCCAGGCCGGGAACGAGCGTCTTTCCCGTTGGAGGGGCGCGGGCGCCGACCCGGGCCGAAGCCTGGCGGCTTCCAAGGCCGCTCGCGCCGCGCCGATGGCCTCCACGCGCTGCCGCGGGGCGCCCGCCGGCCCCAGCGGCGGGACGCCTGGACGCGCGCCGGAAGCAGCGCGAACGACACCACGGAGCTTCGCGACCGCAGGCACGGAGCGTCGCGACCACGAGCACGGAGCTTCGCGACCACAACCTCGGAACCAAGCGACCAACGAGCAACCAGCCAAGCAACCAACGACCCCCATGGCGGGAAGCCAAGCACCAAGGACCGGCCCTCCAGGAGGCGCGCGCGCAGGGCGCGGCCCCCCCGCGCAGGCCGGGCTGCGCCGTGCATGGTTCAAGGCGACGCCGCGCCAGGCGGACTCGAGGTCGCGCGCCGGACGGCGCGCACAATGAAAGGGACCAGCATCGCTGCTAGGCTCTGCCGCGATGACCCCGCTCCTGGCCCTGCTCCTCCTGCTGCCACCTCAGTCGCCCGCCCCCGACGCGACCAGCGGCGCCCTGCTCGACCAGCGCGAGCTGCAAGCCGCCTGCGCCCGCCTCGCCAGCGAGCACCCGCGCGAGGCGACGATCCTGCCCTTGGTCGATACCCCGGGCGGACGGCGGGTCGACGTCGTGCGCATCGCGCGCGGCGACTTGCAGCCGGGGCGCCCCGCCGTGCTGGTGGTCGCCGGGCTGGACGGGCCGCTGGCGTGGACCAGCGGGGTGGCCCTCGAGGCGGCGCGCGAACTGTTGTCGAGCCGCGACGCCGAGGTTCGGCGGCTCTTGTCGCAGGCGACCCTGTACGTGGTGCCGCGCGCCAACCCGGACGCGTGCGAAGCGCGCTTCGCCACTCCGCTCCTCGAGCAACGCGCCAGCGCGCGCGGCGGCGACGACGATCGCGACGGCGCCGAGGGCGAGGACGCGCCCGGCGACGTCGATGGCGACGGGCAGGTGCTGCAGATGCGCGTCCCCGACCCCGATGGCGAATGGCTCGTCGATCCGCGCGACCCGCGCGCCATGCGGAAGGCCGACCGCGCCAAGGGCGAGGTCGGCACGCACCGCATCATGCCCGAAGGGCGCGACAGCGACCGCGACGAGCGCGCGGGCGAGGATCCGCTCCTCGACGTGGTGCTGAACCGCAACTTCCCGCAAGGCTGGCGCGAGCACGCGCTCGAGTCGGGCGCGTGGCCGACCTCGCTGGCCGAGTCGCGCGCGTTGTGCGACTTCGTGCTGGCGCATCCGGAGATCGTCGCCGTGGTGTCCTACGGCGACCTCGACAACTGCACGGACCGGCCGCGGAGCCGCGACGACTGGCCGCGCCGCAGCGCCTCGCCCTCCGAGGGCATCCCCGCGGCCGACGCGGACGCGATGGCGCTCCTCGTCAAGCGCTCGGGTGTCAAGTTCACTGGACAGAGCCGCGGCTCGGACGGGGGCACGTTCCAGGCTTGGGTGCAGGCGCAGCGCGGCCAGTGGTCGTTCCACGCCAACCTGTGGAGCCTGCCGCTGGACGCGGAGGCGCCCAAGGTCGAGGGCGCGCCGGAGCCGCCCGCGGACCTCCCGGAGGCCGGCGAGGACGCCAAGCGCCTGCGCTGGATCGACCGCGAGAAGGAATCGGCGCGCTTCGCGCCGTGGCGCGCGTTCCAGCACCCCGACCTCGGCCCGGTGGAGATCGGCGGGTTCGCTCCTTTCGCGCTGGTGGAGCCGCCGCGCGAGGCGCGCGCGCGCATCGCCGGCGAGCAGGCGCGCTTCCTGGCGACGCTGCTGCGCGAGCTGCCGCGCCCGCGCGTGGCGCGCTTCGCCGCCAAGGACCTGGGCGCGGGGCTCCTGCAGGTCGAGTTGGAACTGCGCAACGACGCGCTGCTGGCGACGCGCACGCAGGTGGCGCAACGCACCGGCGGCGTGCGTGCGCTGCGCGTGCGGCTCCAGCTCCCGTCCGACGCCACGCGCCTCGCCGGGCCGGCCGAGGCGCAGGTCGACCTGCCCGGGCTGGGCGGCAAGGCCGAGTTGACCTGGCTCGTGCGCGGCGTCGACGCCGAGGACCTCGTGGTCGA
>JBEBCR010000433.1:0-5514 GCA_041157565.1 Planctomycetota bacterium
GTGATGCCCTTGCGGCCCGAGCCGGCGCGCTGGTCGGGCACGCCGATGCCGAACCCTAGAAAAAACCCCGGATCCGGTACAGCAATTGCCCATAGTGAGAATTGAAAGGTCCCCGATATGATCGGATCCGGAGACGGCAATTGCAATTCCGTGCAACTGCGCCTCCCGTCGAATCTCCCCCAATCCCCACTACGGGAAGCAAGAACCATGAAGAACTGGGTCATCAACTTCATCAATGACGAGCGCGGCGCCGAGTCCATCGAACTGGGCGTCACGGGCGCCATCGTCGCGGGCGGCGCGGTCGCCGGCCTGAGCGCCGTCAAGGGCAAGGTCCAAGAGAAGCAAGACGAGCTGGTCGACAAGCTCGACGAGTCGACCGCTTCCTGATCTTCGCGGCCTCTAGACGGGCCAACGATACACAGGCGCGGCCCTCCTCCCAGGGTCGCGCCTCGTGTCTTTGAGGGCGCCGGCCAACGCGGTCCGGAGCCTGTCGCCTCGCGGGACTTCCACCGGTCCTCGCCGCGCTGCCAGCACCAAGCAGCGCCAAGCCCCCCCTTCCTTCGTCGTGGCCTCGGCCCGGCCGACGCGGCGAACCTCCCCAGCCCCTGCATCCCGTCTCGCCACGGCGGGTGCCGCACACCATGCTCACCACCCTGATCCTGAACTTCCTCCACGACGAACGCGGAGCCGAGTGCATCGAACTGGGCGTCACCGGCGCCATCGTCGCCGGTGGAGCCGTCGCCGGCCTCCTGACCCTCAAGGAAAAGGTCGAGGACAAGCAGGGCGAACTGACGCGCAAGCTGCACTTCGCCACTTCGGACTGACTCGCGCCTGGGCGCGGCCGGCGCGAGTCGGAGGAAGCGCCGCCCGCTCTCCCGGGCGCGCGAGCGCCTACAGCCAGTAGCGCAGCGCGTGCCAGAACGCGTCGCGCCGGCGTTCCCACCACGAACGGCGCGCGAGCTCGTCGCGAGTCACGGTCCTGCAGCGCGCCCAATCGACCTCGAAGTGCTCGTGCAGGCGCGCGCCCAGCGCGCGATCCAGCACGACCAGCCCGGCCTCGAGGTTGTGCTCGAACGAGCGTCGATCGAGGTTGTAGCTGCCGATGGTCGACCAGACGCGGTCGATGACGGCGAACTTGGCGTGCATCATGCCCGGCCACGAGGCCAGCTCCACGCCGCGCTGCAGCAAGCCGTCGTGCAGGTGCCGCGAGGCGTGCGCCACCGGCGGCACGTCGGTCTCGCCCGGGATGACGATGCGCACGCGCACCCCGCGTCGCGCGGCCTTGGCGAGCGCGGCGCGCAGGCTGCGCTGCGGGATGAAGTAGGCGTTCATGATCGCCACCTCCTCCTTGGCCGCGCGGATGGCGTGCAGGTAGCTGCGGTGCATGCCGAAGCGCTCGCGCAGGCCTTCGTTGACGATCACCTTGGCGCCCTCCACGCAGGGACCCGCGTGCGGACCCGGCGCCACCGGACGCGGCGGCGGCGATCCGCCCGCGCGGCGCCAGGTGCGGTCGAAGGACTCGGCGAGCTCCAGCACCGCCGGCCCCTCGAGGCGCGCGTGCCAGTCGAGCCAGCCGCCGCCGCCCTTGGCCGCGTCCTCGTACTCGAGCCCGAGGTTGAGCCCGCCGACGAAGCCCACGCCGTCGTCGACCACCAGGATCTTCTTGTGGTCGCGCGTGTTCAGGCCATGGCGCGGCCGCCAGGGCGCGACGGGATGGAACTCGACGCACTCGACGCCGGCCTCCGCGAGCTTGTCAAGAAAACTTGACGGTAGGCCGAGGCATCCGACGCTGTCGAAGAGCAGCCGCGCGGCGACTCCGGCGCGCGCCCGCTCGGCCAGCGCGTCGGCGAAGGCGCGTCCCACCGCGTCGTCGCGCAGGATGTAGGTCTCGAGGTGCACGCTGCGCCGCGCGGCGGCGATGGCGGCCAGCATGGCGGGGAACGCCTCGCCGCCGCCCTTCAGCGGCTGCACGTCCGTGTGGCGCCGCAGCCGCTCGCGACGCCGCACGTAGGCCCAATCACCCTCGCCGACCCGCGGCTGGAACAGGCGTCGGACCCTGGAGAGGACTTCGGGGCGTGACATGGCGCGCTCGACGGCTGGCGGCCGGCGAGCAGAGGATAGGACATGGCGCGGCGCCGAGGACCGCGTCCCGCGCGCGGGGCGGGACTCAGCCCAGCGCGCGCAGGCGCTCCAGCACCGCGCTGGCCGCGCCCGAGTCGAGCGAGCGGGCCGCCAAGTCGACGCCCTCGGCCAAGGTGTGCGCGCGACCCGCGGCCTTGAGCGCCAAGGCGGCCGAAAGCAGCGTGGCGTCGCGCGCCGAGGACGGCACGCCCGACAGCACCGCCAAGGTGGCGCGCCCGCAGGCCTCGACCAGCTGCGGATCGTCGCCCGTGCCCTTGCCCTCGGGCGGCGGCCCGAAGGTCGGCAGGTCGGGCTCGTCGCTCGACAGCATGCCGAAGTCCTGGGGCTCGACGGTCAGGGGCACTACATGCCGTTCGCTGATCTCGATGCCGCGCGTGCGGCGCGTCACCGAAGGCACGATGCCGCCTTCCGGTCCTTGGAGCGCGATGCCGCGCGGATGTCCGAGGCTCGACATGACCTCGATGGCGGTGCCGAGCACGGCGCCCTGGTGCGTGCCGACCACGACCGCGGCGGAGGACGGCGCCAGGAGCTTCTCGACCGTCGAGAGCGGCGTGCGGATGACCACGTCGTTGCGCACCTTGCGCAGCGACAAGAGCGGCGGCAGCAGGCCCGTCACCGCCACCGCGCCAAAGCCGGTCTTCTCGACCCAAGACTCGACCTCGCCCGCGTCCCAGGTCATGCCCACGCCCAGCGCGTCGAGCACGGAGGCGGCGGTCAAGCCGCGCTTGGGCGGGACGCAGCGGTCGGAAAGCAACAGCACGCGCGCTCCAGCGCCGGCGGCGACGAGCCCGGCGGCGACGTCGAGCGGCGGCAGGTGGTCGACTCCATCGTGCGGCGGACACAAGGCGACGAGGTTGTCCATCCCTTGGCAGGGGATCGTGGCCATGCGCCGTGCAGCGCGCGCGAAGCCGGTCAATTCCTCGACCGTCAGGCCCTTGGTGCGCACGAGCACGAGGAAGGCGCCCACCTGGATCTCGCTCTCCTGCCCCGACAAGATCGCGGAGAACGCGCGCTCGGCGTCGTCCACGCTCAGGTTGTGGGTGCCCTTGTGACCGGGCCCGAGGATGCGCAGGTAGTGGCGCAAGCTCATGGCTGTCGGCTTTCGGCTCGGGAGGACAGTCGCAAGTTGTTGCAGCGGTTGCACTTCCGCACGCCTATGCAGCCTGCGGAACCGGGGATCCTCCATCCTACTCGCAGCCACCGGCATCGGCCAAGGGTGCTTCCTGCATGTCCGTGCGCCGCGCTTGCCTCGGCGGAGCACGAATCCCGCCTCGTTCTCTCCACCTGCGGGGGGGGGGCGCATGTGCCGGATCCGGGCACGGTGGCCGACGAAAACCGGGCGCCTTGAGGCTGCTAGGCTCCTCGACGCCAGCGCAGACGAGATGGAACCCTGCTTCTCGTTTTCACCCTTGGCTGGGCAGTGGAACGCCCGTTTTGGCTCTCCGCGACCCCAAAAACACGCGATACCCCCCCATACAACGACAGGGGGTTGCGCGCGCACAACGCACGCGCCACGCGGCCCGCCGGACCACCCGGCGGGCCGCGTCGTTGGCGCACCCGGCCGGCGCCCGGTCGCGCCCTCCTAGTCGCGCCGAAGCGGGCCCCACGCGGGGCCTAGGACGGAAAGGAAACGGCCACCAGGCCGACCAAGCCATGAAGCTGACGAACCACTACGCCGCCTCCGCCAACCAGGCGATCGAGGCCCATGTCGCCACCTGCTTGTTGTTCGCCGAGATGCACTGGAAGCGCACGGTCACCAACATGCCGCGCGAGCGGATGTTGGCGGAGGCGTTGCGCGAGTGTTGCGAGGCCTTGGCGCGGGCGGCGCGGGAGCGGGGGCGGGAGTTGAGGGAGGACGATAGGGATCCGAGCTGATTCCGATGCTGGTCCCTGTCGCTGTGCGCGATCGCAAGGCCGCGGACGGGGCGAAAGTCGCTTGGGTGCTGCCGACGCAGCAGCGGCGAGCGTCCATGCATGCGGGAGCGTTGCTCGCGCGCGACCAGGGCCGGGGCTGGCGTGGTGCGAAGGCCCTGGACACGGTCTGGCGCGGTTCGAGACCAAGAAAGAGTGGAACCAAGAAAGAGTGGCCCGAGGCGAGCACCTGGGCGGCAGGGCGACGCACTCGATGCTCCCACGCACGTCCACCCGGAGGGCACGCCGCCTCGCGCGACAGCATCGACCATCCGCGCACGACGTGGCGCCAGCGGGTGCCTGGATGGGTCTTCCTGAAGCAGCAACGCCTGCCGAGCGCGCTCCATCGCCATGGGCGCGCACAATCAACGGGACCAGCATCTACTTCGTCGGTGCCGCCCGCCCCAACAACCGCTCGTGGTTCTCCCAAATCACGCGCGCCAACTCCGCCCCCGCCAAGTCCAAGCCCACCTTGCCCGGGTGCTCGTCGTCCACCGCGATGTCGGGGATCTTCAACCCGCTGTTCCTGTAGACGGGCAGGATGTCGACGAACAGGAAGCCGCGGGATTCGGCCGCCTGGCGCACCTTGGGGATCAGCTCCTCGAACGGGTAGGGGTCCCATTCGACGCGCTGGCCGTAGCTCGGGAACCCCGCGATGACGACCTTGATGCCGCGCTCGTCGCACAGGCGCTTGGCCTTGTCGTAGGCCTTGAGGAACTCGGGCCAGTGCGGGCCGTCCTCCGCATGCAGCCAGAAGTACTGGTGGCCGCCGTGGGTGCGCACCCCCCATTCGCGCCGGGCGGCGGCGAAGCCGCGCAGCAAGTTCCAATGCTCCCACCACGCCGACTCGCGGAACACCTTGTGCAGCGGCTGGATCGGCTCGGCCTCGGGGCCGTTGGGGTGGTAGTCGATGACGACGAGGTCGGGGGACAGCGGCAGGGCGATCTGCTCCAGCGCCGCCACCTCGTCGCGCGTGGCGTAGCCGCCGACGCCGAAGTTAAGCACTTCGTAGCGCGTGCCCGTGCCCGCGGCGCGCTCGTTGAGGTGCGCCTCCAACCTCGCGGGGTAGCTCTCGTCGTCCTTGACGGTCCAGCCAAAGCCCACCGAAGCCCCCATCGACACGATGCGCACCACGCCGGGCTGCTTCTCGCGCGGCACCTCGGGGCCGCGGGCCCCGAGCGAGTTGATCGAGATGTCCGCGCCGCGCAGCGAACCGCGCGCGCCGGGGTTCAGCTCGTAGGGCACGCCGGGGCGCTGCGACTTGCGGTGGATCGTGTGCGTCCAGGTGTTCTCCGGGATCGCCTCCAGCGGCCGACGGAACTTGATCGGGTTGAACCACTCGAACGAGTACTCGAGCGCCAGGATCAGGACGGCGAACAAGCCCAAGGTCACCAGCGGGAACATCCACTTGGGGCGACGGGGGCTCGGGGCGGCGTTCAGGTCGGTCACGGCAGGTACCTA
>JBEBCR010000434.1:0-3212 GCA_041157565.1 Planctomycetota bacterium
GCTGGGCAGGATGTGGGCATGCAAGCAGGCGTCCGATCCACCTTGCCTTCCGCGCTGGCCGCGGGGGCTTCGTGCGGCTTCCTCTTCGGGCTGCTCGACGGCGCGTTGGCGTGGTCGGCCACCAGCGCCGAACTGACCGCGCTCCAGGGCCTCGGCTGCCTCGCGGCGGTCGCGTTCCAGTACCTGCTGCTGGGCGCGCTGGTTGGACTGCTCGGGGGGGTGGTCGCGTCGCTGGTCGCGCCGCGCTGGTTGGCCGTCGATCCGTTCGCGCGCGGCTTCGGCCTGGCCTTGGCGGGCTTCCTCTTCGTCGAGGCCTGGTGGCGCACGCGCCCCTTGTTCTTCTACGGCCTGCCGGCGACCTCGCCGCAGCGCCTCTTCGTCGCGCTGCTCCTACTGGTGGCGAGCCTCGTCGTCGCCCGGTTCGCGCGCGAACGCGCCGCCGCCATCGCGCGTTCGAGCGCCAAGCTCGTCGTCGCGCTGGTGGCGCTGGTCGGCTTCGCCGGCGGCGCCTTCCTGCTCGCGCGCGGCGGAGGCGTCGGCGCGCGCGGCGAGGTCGGCCCGGATGGCGGCGGCGCCTCGCCCAACATCCTGCTGGTCGTCGTCGACGCGCTGCGCCAGGACACGCTTGGATGCTACGGGCACGAGCGCGTGCGCTCGCCGCACATCGATCGGCTGGCGCGCGAAGGCGTGGTGTTCGAGAACCACCACACGCAGGCGCCGTTCACCTGGACCAGCTTCGGCTCGACGCTGACGGGCAAGTACCCGCGCCGCCACGGGCTGGTGCGCATGGAACCCGGGCGCCGCATGCTGCCCAACACGACCATCGCCTCGTGGCTGAAGTCGGCGCCGCGAAGCGCGGGCGCCGCGTTCGGCGAGGACGATTGGCTCTCGGCGACCTTCCACACGGGCACGCTCTCGACGGGCTCCGGGCTCCTGCGCGGCTTCGACGTGTACTACGAGGAGATGGCCGGCCACGACCTGGTCGTGGTCGGCGATCCGTGGAGCCAGTTCCGCTCCGACGTCCTGCTGTGGATCCTGCGCACCAAGGTGCGCCAGAAGCTCTCGGGGGGAGTCGCCACCGAGGCGCGCAACTGGCTGGAGGAGAACGCCGATCGGCGCTTCTTCGCCATGGTGCACCTGTACTCGACGCACACGCCCTACGATCCGCCGGCCCGCTTCCGCGCCATGTACGAGGACCCCGCCTACAAGGGGCCGGTCAAGGCGTTCTACGCCCAGCACCGCGAGATGATCGAGCGCGGGGAGGCCAAGCTGTCGCCCGAGGACGAAGCGCAGATCAGGAACCTGTACTACGCCGGCGTCACGCAGGCGGACGAGGCCATCGGCGAGCTGGTCGAGGTCCTGCGCGCCAAGGGCGTGCTCGACCGCACGCTGGTCGTCGTCACCAGCGACCACGGCGAATCGCTGGGCGAGCAGGGGCTGTGGGAGCACAACCACATGGTGCAGACGAACCTCCTGATCCCGCTGGTCATGCGCCTGCCGGGCTCCCTGCAGGCTGGCCGGCGCGTCGAGGCCATCACCGACTCGATCGACCTCCTGCCCACCGTGTGCGAGCTCGTGGGGGCCGAGCTTCCGCCGCAGCGCGAGGCGCGCGAAATCGTCGATGGCCGGAGCCTCCTCTCGCTCGTGCGCGGCGAAGCGGCCAGCCTGCGCGAGTACAGCTACTCCGAGAACGGCCTGTGGACGACGATCCGCTCGCCGCGCTGGAAGCTGTGGGTGCCCTCGCGCGCCATGGGCGCGGCCACGGTGCTGGACCCCGCCGCTGCCGATCGCGCGCGGCTCTTCGACCTGGCGGCGGATCCGCTCGAGGAGCGCGACGTGCTCGCCGTCCATCCGGATGTAGCCGCCAAGCTGCTCCTCGACTTGCGCGCGTGGGACGCGACCATGCCGATCCCCAAGGACGAGGTGCTGCTGTCGCCGCGCGAGATCGAGGCGCTGCGCGAGCGCTTCGGGGCGCTCGGCTACTCCGATGGCATCGGAGGCGGCAAGTAGGCTTGGCCGCGCAGCCCGGCGTCGTGGTCGTGGCCAACACGCGCCTGCCGTCGCGGCGCGCGCAGGCCCTGCAGGTCGTGCAGACCTCGGCGGCCTTCGCGCGCGCCGGGCGCGATGTGCTCGTGCTGCACGCCAAGCGCCGCAGGCTCGAGCCGCTGCCGACCGGCGTCGACCTGTGGACCTGGTACGCGGTCGCGCCTGGGCCGCGCCCGCGCGTCGAGGCGGTGCCGTGCATCGACTGGATCGAGCTCGTGCCGCCCGCCCTGCAGTATTGGCCCGCGCGCCTGCAGGAACGCAGCTTCGCCCGCGCCGCGGCCGGGGTCGCGGCGCGCTGCGACCAGTCCGCGTGGATCTGGTCGCGCGAAGTCGAGGCGGCCTTGCCGCTCCTGCGTCGCGGGCGGCGGCGCGTGGCGCTGGAGATCCACCGCGTGCCGGAGGGCCGGTTGCGCCGCAGCGAACTCCTCGAATGCGCGCGGCGCGGCGCGGCCATCGTCGCCATCTCCGGCGGCGTGCGCGCCGACCTCGGGCAATTGGGCGTGGACGCCTCGCGCGTGCTCGTCGAACACGATGGCTTCGAGCCGGCGCGCTTCGCCGCCCTGCCCGACCGGCGGACGGCGCGCGAGCGCCTGGACTTGCCCCTGGATGCGCGCGTCGTCGTCTACGCGGGCGGACTCCTGCCGTGGAAGGGCGTGGACGTGCTGGTCGAGGCGGCGCGCGCGATGCCGGGCACGCGCTTCGTCGTGGCGGGCGGCGCGGAGGAGGACCTGCGGCGCCTGCGCGAACAGGCGAAGGGGCTCTCCAACGTGCGCTTCGACGGATTCGTGGCGCCGGAGGCCGTGGCTTCGTACCTCGCCGCCGCGGACGTGGGCGTCGCGCCCAACCGCTCGCGTCCGGCGATCAGCGCCAGGCACACGTCGCCGCTCAAGGTGTTCGAGGCGATGGCATCGGGCCTGCCGCTGGTGGCGAGCGACCTGCCGAGCCTGCGCGACGCGCTCGACGAGTCCGTCGCCGCGTTCTGCGCGCCGGACGATCCAGCGAGCCTCGCCGCGGCGCTCGAAGGCTTGCTGGGCGACGAATCCCGCCTGCGGTCCATGCGGCTCGCGGGGCCGGGCAAGGCCGCGCGGCACGCGTGGGATGCCCGAGCGGCGCGCATCCTGGCCTGGTTGGACGCGGGCGCGCCTCCTGTCAAATGAACTTGACGC
>JBEBCR010000435.1:0-3621 GCA_041157565.1 Planctomycetota bacterium
GCCGAATCGCCATAGCCCGCGCGCCAAGGCTCGACCGCGACCACGCGGCCAATCGTGGCGCCCCCTTCGCCCGCCGCGCGCCGCGCCCTAGGATGTGCCCTCCCCCTCATGGCCAAGGAACGCCTCTGCATCCACTACCACCGCGACTTCGACGGCATCGTGTCGGCAGCGGTGCTGGCCAAGGCCCTGCGCGAGCGGGCCGGCGAGGACCCGCGCTGGACCAGCGTCAACTACGACCAGCGCTCGGATTGGCGCTCCTTCGAGAGCGGACGGCGCTTCGCCATCGTCGACTTCCACTTCCATCCGCGCGCCGAATGGTGGTTCGACCACCATCCGACCACCTTCCTCGACGAGGAGCTGCGCGGCCAGTACGCCGAAAGCGAGCGCTGGCGCTGGGACGAGGCCTCGCCCTCGTGCCCGCCGCTGATCCTCGCCCACATGCGGCGCCACCACGGCTTCGAGGCGCCGGCGCGCTTCGTCGAGATGGCGCGTTGGTCCGACATCGTCGACGCGGCGCGCTACAAGGACGTCGACCAGGCCCTGTTCGGCGAGGACGCCGCCTTGCGCATCGCGCGCGCCCTGACGGCGGCGCCCTCGGTCGAGTGGGTGGACTCGCTGGTCGACGGGCTGGTCGAGGGCGACATGGAGTCGCTCGCCAACCGCGCCGACGTGGAGAAGAGCTTCCAGCGCGCCTCGCGCAACCGCGACAAGGCGCTGGAGCAGTTCCCGCCGACGGTCAAGTGGAAGAGGGACGGCGTCCTCGTCTACGACGCCTCCAGCAACCAGATCCGCCGCGAGCGCTTCGCGCCGTTCTACCACCATCCCGACGCGCGCTACGCGGTGGGCGTGATCCCCACGCGCGCCGGCTTCCACGTGTCCGCCGGCGAGAACCCGTGGAACCCGCCCGTGCCCGGCGCGCACGTGGGCCAGATCATGGAACGCTACGGCGGCGGCGGGCACAAGGCGGTGGGCGGAGCCAACCCCCACGGGCTCGACAGCTCGCGCGCCGTGGCCGAGGAGGTCGGGCAGATCCTGCGCCGCGCGCTGGTCGAGGGCGGGGGCTGAGGGATGGCCGGACCCGCGGCCGATACGTCAAGGCGACTTGACAGCTCCGGGCGCCCCTCGCTGCTCGAGCTGTTCATGGCCGAGCCGCCCGCCTGGGACGAAGCGGCCGCGCGACTCGGCGCCAAGCCGTTCCACGCGCGCATCGTGCGCGAGCAGGTGCTGGCGAAGGGCGTGCTCGACTACGCGCGCATGACGGCGCTGCCCGCCGCCCTGCGCGAGGCGCTGGCCTTCGAGGTGCCGGTGCTCTCGGGCGTCGAGGTGGGAAGGAGCGTCGCCTCCGACCGGACGACCAAGCTGGCGCTGGAGTTTCGGCGCGAAGGCGGGCGGGACGCCACGATCGAGACGGTGCACATGCCCTCGCTCGACCTGGGCGAGGAGGACGAGGAGTCGCGCGCCGGCGCCACCTTGTGCGTGTCCACGCAGGCCGGCTGCCCCATCGGCTGCCCCTTCTGCGCGTCGGGGGCGCTCGGACTGTCGCGCAACCTGCGCGCGCACGAGATCCTCGAGCAGTACGTGCGCGGCCGCGACCTTGGCGCGCTGTCGCGCAGCGTGGTCATGGGCATGGGCGAACCGCTCCTGAACTACAAGGCGCTCGAGCGCGCCCTCGACGCCGTGCACGACGAGATGGGCCTGGGCTCGCGTCGCGTGACGGTGTCCACGGTGGGCTTCCCCGAGCGGCTGCGCGCGCTGGCGCCCTCGCGTCCGCGCTTCCAGCTGGCCATCTCGCTCCACACCCCCGACGACGAGGAGCGCGACGAGCTCGTGCCCGCGATGGAGGGCGTGCCCGTCGAGGAGGTGCTCGCCGCCGGCGACTTCTGGTTCAAGGAGACCGGGCGCGAGGTGACCTACGAGTACGTGCTGCTGGGCGGCCGGAACGACGACGAAGGCCATGCGCGGCGCCTCGCCGCGCGCCTCGCCGGACGACGCTGCACGGTCAACCTGATCCCCTTCAACCCCGTGGCGGGGAGCCCCTGGCGCCGCCCTTCCGGCGCGGATGTCGAGCGCTTCCGCGCCGCGCTGCTCGACGCGCGCATCGTGGCCACGGTGCGCTGGTCGCGTGGCGTGGAGAGCGACGCCGCCTGCGGCCAGCTCCGCCTGCGCGCTGCGCGCGCGACTCCGCCGCCTGCTAGCTTGTGAACATGCCTTGGCCCATCCTCCTCGCCCTCGCCGCCTGGCCGAGCTTCGCGCCGCAGTCGAAGCCGATCCCGCCCGAACGCGACGCGCGCCGACCCGAGAACCAGAACCAGCCTCCGCTCGACGCCGCCGCCGGGCGTCCGGCCCCGGTGCAGGCCGCGCCGACGCGCGAGCGGCGCAGCGCGCTCGTCGATCCCGCGCAGCGCCAGCGCGAGCTCGCCAACCACGTGGCGCGCCTCGAGTCCGACCACCGCTCGCGCGTGGCGCGCCTCGAACGACTCGTCGAGGTCTACGCGGGGCTCGGCGACAGCGCGAAGGTCCAGCAATGCGAGGAGCTGCGCGCGCGCTGGCTCAAGCAGTACAAGGGCGCCCTCAACGCCTACAAGAAGAGCTTCGCGCCCGAGGCGTGGCGGCGCCTCGTCGCGGGCCTCGGCATCCAGGAGCCGGCGTGAGTCGCGCCAGCCAAGGCGCGCCGGCGCGCGCGCTGCTCTCGGCCTGCGCGGCGCTGGCCGCGTGCGCGCCCGAGCGCGAGGCGCCCGCGCCCGTCACGTTCGACGAGGTGCCGACGCGCGTCGAGCCGGCGGCCGAACGCGCGCCGGCGACCGAGATCACGCAACCGCTGCCGCGCGCGACCGAACGGATCGGCCTCGTGCCGACCGGCCTCGCGGAGTTCGACATCCAGTCGCTGCCCCCGCCGCTCGAGGACCTCAGGGAAGCCGCCAAGCGCGACATCGGCCCGGCGAACGCGGACAAGGAGCTGGAGAAGCTGCGGGTCGAGTTGGGCGAGCGCCAGCCCTGAGCGGGTTCAGCCCGCCTTGGCGCAGTCCGAGAGGATCTCCAGCGCCCGGTCGACCTCGGCCGCCGACACCGACAGCGGCATGCGGAAGCGGATCGACTGCGGACCGGAAGGCAAGGCGAGGAAGCCGCGCTCCTGCATGCGGTCGAGCCACGCGCCGCGCGTGGCGGTGTCGGGCAGCGTGAACGCCGCCAGCGAACCGACCCCGCGCACGTTGGACATGGCCGGGGCGCAGCGCGCGATCGAGCGCAGGCCGGCCACGAAGCGCGCGCCCTGCGTCGCCACGTTGTCGCCCAGCTTGTCGGCCACGACGACCTCGAGGATGCGCTGCGAGCGCACCATGTCGGTCAGGCTGCCGCCCCACGTCGAGTTGATGCGCGACGGCAAGGCGAAGACGTTGTCGGCGACCTCGTCGACGCGCGCGTTGGCGTACAGGCCGCAGATCTGCGTCTTCTTGCCGAAGGCGACGACGTCGGGCGCGACGCCGAGCAGCTGCCACAGCCAGGGCTTGCCCGAGCCGAAGAAGCCGGTCTGCACCTCGTCGAACACCAGCAGGGCTTCGTTCTCGTCGGCGTAGCGGCGCAGCTTGGCGAGGAACTCCGGCCGGAAGTGGTTGTCGCCGCCCT
>JBEBCR010000436.1:0-2693 GCA_041157565.1 Planctomycetota bacterium
GTCAAGCCGATCGACAACAACACGCCCATCTTCGGCTTCCCCGACCACACCTTCGTGCGCGGCCTGAGCTACTCGCTGCCGAACTTCGCCAGCTCGACGGCGGCGAACTCGCTGCTGCAGCTCGGCGGCGTGCAGGACGGCGTCGAGTTCAACGCCATGCTGCAGGCGCTGGCGACCAACGAGAACGTCTCGATCATCTCGCGCCCCAAGGTCGCCGTGCGCGAAGGCGGGCGCGCCGAGATCGTCAACACGATCAAGCTGCCCAACTACAACGTGTCGAGCTTCAACGCCGCCGGCCAGGCCAGCGCCGCGCTGACCTACGAGGAGGTCGGCATCAAGCTCTACGTCATGCCGCGCGTCGTGGGCACGGACACGGTGGCGCTCGCCATCGACATCGAGAACTCCGCGCAGTCGGGCAGCTCGGTGGGCTTCACCTTGCAGAACGGCCAGACGGTGTCGAACCCGATCCTGTCGCGGCGCGCCGCGCGCACGGTCGTGTACCTCGAGCCCGGGCAGGCCGTGATCCTCGGCGGCCTGATCAGCGAGCGCACGGTCAAGGTCGAGAACAAGGTGCCGCTGCTCGGCGACATCCCGCTGCTCGGCCAGATCTTCAGCTCCAGCCTCGATCGCAAGGAGCAGACGAACGTCCTTTTCTTCATCCGCCCGCGCATCCTGCAGGGCTCGGACCTGAACCGCGAGTTCTGACCCGCCTCCCTGGGCCGCCCGCCGCGCGCCCGCAGGCGGGCGGGGGGGGGGCGGGAAGAAGCCCTCCGCCCGCTCGTCCAAGCCAGATGGAACGGACCCACCGCCGAACAGCATGAAGCTCCTGCGCCACGCACGATCCGCCGGCGACCCGCGTCGAGGGGCGGCCCTGATCCTGTCCCTGCTGCTCCTGTTCGTGCTGGTGGCGATCACCCTCCAGATCGGGGTGACGACCGGCACGGACGCGCGCGTGGCGCGCAACGACTTGACGATGACGAGCATGGATCTCGCCATCGAGTCGGCCATCCTGCAGGTGCAGGAGACGCTCAAGACCGATGGCGAAGCGAGTTCCGAGCAGGGACAGCAGCAACCCGACGCGGGCGCGGCGCAGGGCGCCCAGCAGCCGCAGGGACAACCGAATCCCGCGGCGGGCGGCGCCTCCGGCGGCGGCGAGGCGGGCGCCTCGGACACGCGCAAGGACGAGTGGGCCACGCCGCAGCGCACGGAGATCAACGAAGTGAGCCTGCGGATCCTCGTCGTCGACGAGGACTCCAAGTACAACGTCCTCAACCTCGCCAACCCCGACGAGAAGGAGGCGGAGGCGGCTCAGGGCCGCATCGCCCGCATCCTCGACCTGTGCCGCGAGGGCACCGAGGCCGACATCGACGCGGCCGTCGCGGACCAGATGGCGCGCGCCATGCGCGAGTTCATCGTCGAGCGCGACGCGACCGAGGTGCCGCGCCCCACGCTGCTCGCGGACGATCCGGATCGCGAGGAGCTGGCGCTGCCGCGCTCGATGCTCGACTTCGCCGCGATCGAGCCGTTCGAGCCGATGCACTTCCGCGACTTCCGCGACATCAACGGCGAGCCGGTGCACTCGATCGCCAGCTTCCTCACCGTGTGGACCTCCGTTTCGACCGCGGGCGAGGCGCTGGGCGTGCCCGCCGGCGGGGGCGCGCAGGCGGGTTCCGGCGAGGCGGGAGCGGGACAAGCGCAGCAGGGCGGCGGCTCGGCCCAGGGAGGCCAGGGCGGGACGACGCAAGGCGGCTCGAGCCAAGCCGGCTTCGGCCAGGGCGGCGCCACGCAAGGCGGTGCGGGCCAAGGGGGCGCCACGCAAGCCGGCGGCGGCCAAGGCGGCGCGACGCAGGGCGGCGTCGGTCAAGGCGGCGCGACGCAGGCCGGGGCGGGCCAGGGCGGCGCGGCGACGAACACCAACGGCACGAGGAACGGCGGGTACGGGGTCAACGTGAACACCGCGCCGCCGGCGGTGCTCAAGGCGCTCTTCGACGGCCGCGAGGTCGACCCGCGCTTCTTCGACGAGATCATCGAGTACCGCAACCTCGAGGAGGAGGAGGAGGAGCCGTCCGGTTCCGGCGCCGACGAGGAGGCCGAGGAGGCGGTGCGCTACGACGAGTGGGGCAACGAGGTCGTGGACATGCGCGCCTTCGAGGAGCTGGCGGAACTGCAGCAGGTCTCCGGCTACGACCGGCTCGACAGCGCGGCGCGGGACGCCTTGTCGCGCCTCTTGTCCACCCAGAGCAACGTCTTCAGCGTCTACGTCGTCGCGCGCCGCTCCACGTCCATCGACGGCGAGCTGGACGTGGGCCTCGACCCCGCCGAGTCGCGCCGCCTCGAGGAGCAGGGGGGCGATTCGCTGGTGCGGGTCGTGCGGGCCGTCCTGTGGCGTCGCCAGACCGAGGAGGGCGTCCAGATCGTGCCCTTGGTGCGCTGGGAGGTCGTCGACTACCTGCCGATCGAGGTCTTGGACTACCCGGACGAGGACCGCTAACCTCTAGGGCCTACACTCCGCCGCCGTGGCGGGGGAGCAGCCAGCCCCGTCCCCCTCCGCAGAGCGCAACCACTTCCATGCCCGCAACCAGCGTGTTCGGCGCCCAATGGGGCGACGAAGGCAAGGGCAAGTTGATCGACCTCCTGGCCAAGGACGCCGACATGGTCGTCCGCTACCAGGGTGGCGCGAACGCCGGCCACAC
>JBEBCR010000437.1:0-6740 GCA_041157565.1 Planctomycetota bacterium
ATCTCCGGCACGCTCGGGTCCGCGGCCGAGGTGTACTCGTAGTAGCGGGCGGTGGCGGTCCAGTCGACGAGTCGGGGTTCCTGTGCGCGCATGGGTGGTTTCGCCTCGCGGTCGCTGGACCGCGTCCTGCCGTGTCGGCGCTTCAGACTAGCGCCTCGCGCGCCAGGCCGCCGTCCCCAAGGCGGGAAGGCGCCCGTCAGGGTCGGGTTGGAGCGTGTCCGGCCTGCGACACTCGACTAGTCGGAATCGCGTCGAGACTGTCCAATCGACTTGACGGCGCCTCGGCGCTTCGCAGCCGGGCCCGATTCCATTCCCGCACCACCACCACCCCCCACGCTCCACCATGCGACGGAGCGCACCGACATGAACCGAGCCGACATCGCCCAAGCGCTCCTGGCGTCCATCGTCTTGTCCGCCACGGCCACGGCCGCGCCGCAGAAGTTGCTGCAGTCCAGCCTGGTCATCGGCGGCGTCGACGACGTCGAGGTGACGCCGGACGAGCGCTTCGCGGTGATGCGCGTCAACAACCTCGTCAACTACGTGCGCGTGCAGGACCTGCAGTCGCAGGCGATCCACGAGCTGCCCACGAACGACGTGCCCTGTGGCGAGGTGCTCGACGCCGTGGCGGTCTCCGCGACGCGCGCGGTCGTGCTGGGAGGCGTCACGGCGGCCTTCGTCGACATCGCGCAGCCTGTCGCGCCGACGATCGTCGCCCAGCCGAGCGTGGGCTACAGGCCGCGCGACGTCGCCATCTCGCCCGATGGCGCCTTCACCGCCGTGCGCGGTGGCCACACGAGCACCCAGCAGCCGCAGCATCCAGGCGGCTTGTTCCTGTTCGCCACCGCCACCGGCGCGCTCCTGTGGCAAGGCGCGGGCGAACCGCCGATCCAGGCGGCGCTGCAGTCGCCGACCTCCTACCACGTCGACGCGGTGGCGATCACCAACCGCCACGCCGCCTTCCTGTCGCTGGTCGGGTCGGCCGCGAGCCCCGCGACGCGCATCACGGTGGTGGATCTCGCGCCCCCCGGCGGCGGCGCTCCGGTCCTCGCCTTCGAGACCGGCGGCGCCTGCGTGGACTGCTTGGACTTGCCGGGCGCGCCGCATGATCTCGTCGCGACTCCCGATGGAACGCGGCTCTACGTGCGCTCGGAGCTGGCGGTGGGCGCGTACGACCTCGGCGCGCTCGTGGCTCCGGCCTGGGTCGGGCGCCTGCACGGCAATCCCGGCGCGTTCGACGACGAGGCCCTGGACTCCATCGAAGCCACGAACGAGCGGGTGGCGACGATCAGCCGCCGAGCGCCTGCGGGCGCGCCCATCGAGACGCAGCTCGACGTCTACGACCGCGCCGGCAACCAACGCCATGCGCGCTTCCCCGGGCGTCCGCACGACCTCGCCATCGTGCCGGATGGAACGCGCGTGCTGGCGCGCAGCTCGGAAGGACTGGCCCAGTACGGCCTAGGCGCGTTCCCGCCCGGGCTGGAGCTGCCGCAGCAAGGCTTCGTGCCCGCGCCAGCCACGACCTACCAGTACTTCGCGGGCTTCGATTCGCTGGCGGCGAACGATACGCACGCCGTCTTCACGACGCGCGACCTCGGCGCCACGGCGATGCGCATCCACGTCGTCGACTTGCGCTCGGGAGCTCCCGTGCTCGTGGCGACCAAGTCCGTCTCGAACTCCCGGCCGACCGACGTCCAGCTGCTGTCCGACGGCGTGCGCGCCGTCGTGTCCGGCAACAGTTCCTTGACCACCTTGCACCTCGGCACCGCAACGGTGCTGCACGAGGTCAAGCCGGTCGGCGCGCACCAGTTCTACCAGTGGTGCGACGGCGTCGCGGCCGGGACCACGCGCGCCGTGGCGGTGGGGCAGTGGGGCGTGCAGTCCGGGTGGTCGAGCGTGGTGGACATCCTCGTGCCCCAGCAGGATCAGTGCGCGCCGACGCCCAACTCCGTGGGCGCGGGCGCCAGCTTGACGATCCACGGCGGGATCTCGATCGCCTACAACCGCCTGGCGCTGGCCGTCGACGGCCTGCCGGTCGCGGCGCGCGGCAAGTTCGTGCTCGGCCAAGGCGCGGCGCCCACGCCCTTCGGCGCGGGCTCGCGTTGCGTGGCGTCCAACGCGTGGATCTCGCGCTTCGTGCAGGCCAACGCCTTCGGCTCGCTGCTGGTGCGCGTGCCGGTTTCCGCGCTCCCGCCCGGAGTGCTGGCGCCGGGCGCGACGGTGCACGCCCAGTTCCTCTACACCGACCTGGGCCAGGACAACGCGAGCAGCTCGCGCGCGTTCGTCGTCGCTCCCTGAAGCAGCGGATGGCCGCGGATCCACGCGCCAAAAGGGGCGCGGGCGGCCGCCGCGGATGGCGGACGCCCGCGCGGGAAACGCGGTGCGTGGTCGGTCGCGGCGTGGTCGCCGCTCACTGCACGAGGAACTGCTCGCGGTAGATCCGGCGCACCTGGCCGGGGACTCCGATCGGCAGTTCCCCGCTGTACTCGGGGTTCAGTCCGGTCACGTCGAGGTAGACCGTCTGCTTGTTCTCGTTCTCGACGCGCAGGTCGCGCTCGCGGCCCTGGAAGGCGACGAGCGGGCCCTTGTCGAGCTGCAAGGTCTTCTTCTGCGCGTCGATGGCGAGCTTGTGCTGGTGCAGGAAGCCCGTCAGCGTGGAGCGCATGATCGATTCGCCCACCTTCAGGCCCGACGCGGTGTCGGCCATCGACTGGCTGTGGCTGTCGCCGACGCACACCGGGAAGAGGATCGGATCGACGGCCTCGCGCACGTCCTCGAGGAACGCGTCCATCAACGCCAGGTCGGTCACCTGGTCGCGCGTGCGCGTCGCGGCGAGCTTGAGCAGCGCGTCCTTGAGCATCGCGGTGTACAGCGGATCCTCCGGACCCGAGCCGCCGAGCCGCGCGTCCACGTAGCTCTGGTCGTAGGCGAAGTACTCCGCGTTCAGCGCCATCACGAGGTAGCGGCGGCTGCCCTCGCCCGCGAGGTTGACGGTGATGTCCTTCTTCGAGAGCTTGCTCACGAACGGACCTTGCAGCACCGGTTCGGGCGCGGGCGGTTCGGGCACGGCCATGGTCGCCAGCGTGGCGCCCAGCGCGCAGGCCACGGCGAGTCCCACGCCGGCGAAGAGCCCTGCCTTGCTCTTCTTCGGCGTCTCGGCCTCGCCCTTCTCGGGGTTCTTCTTGTCGCTCATGGGGTCGTTCTCGGGCCGGACGCGCGAAGCGCTGCCCTCCGGCGCCGGGTGTGATGTCGGCCGCCCCATCGCGGCATCTCAAAAAACAGGCGGAAATCCGGCCGAATCCCGCCGGAAATTCCTTCCGCCTCCGCGCTACAGCGTGCGCGAGAAGGTCTTGGATCCGTCGCCGCCGGCGGCGCGGCGCGCGGCGAGGTACTGGTCGAAGGGCAGCGCGGCGTTGCGCAGGAACAGTTGCCCGACGGGCGTGATGCGGATGGCGCGCGGCTCGAGCACGACCAGGCCGTCGTCGACCATGGGCGCGAGCTGGCGCAGCTCGGCGGCGAAGTGCGCGTCGAAGTCGACGCCGTGGCGGCGCTCGATCTCGCCCTTCTCGAGCACGCCGTTGCACATCAGGCCGACGATCACGTCGCGGCGCAGCTGGTCCTCGGCCGACAGCGCGTGTCCGCGGAAGGTGGCCCAGCCGCGCGCGTCGATCTTCGCCAGGTACTCGGCCTCGCTCGAGGCGTTCTGCACGAAGGCGCCACCCACCTCTCCGATGGAGGACACGCCGAGCGACACCATGTCGGCGCCGCGCCGCGTGGTGTAGCCCATGAAGTTGCGCTGCAGCTTCCGTTCGGCGAGCGCGCGGGCCAGCTCGTCCTCGGGCAGGGCGAAGTGGTCGAGCCCGATGTAGGTCCAGCCGCCGCTCGAGAACCGCTCGAGCGCCATGGCGAAGATGGCGAGCTTGGTCGCCGGGTCCGGCGTGGGCTCGTCCTCCAGCGCGGCCTGGTGCTTCTTCATCCACGGCACGTGCGCGTAGTGGAACAACGCCACGCGCTCCGGGCGGATCTCCAGCACGCGCTCGATGGTGCGCTCGAAGCTCGCCGGCGTCTGGTGCGGCAGCCCGTAGACCAGGTCGATGTTCACCGAGCCGATGCCGTGCTCGCGCGCCGCGTCGACGATGGCGCGCGTCTCCTCCTCGGACTGCACGCGCGCGATGGCCTCCTGCACGCGCGGATCGAAGTCCTGCACGCCCAGCGACACGCGGTTGAAGCCGCGCGAGGCCAGCCACGCGACCTGCTCGCGCGTCGTGACGCGCGGATCGACCTCGATGGCCACCTCCGCGTCGCGCGCCAGCTCGAAGTTGCGGTCGAAGGCGCGCTGCACGCGCTCCATTTGCGCCACGGAAAGCTGCGTGGGCGTGCCTCCGCCCCAGTGGCACTGGCGCACCTTGCGCCGGCCGATGCCGCTCTTGCCGACGAAGTCGAACTCCTTCTCGAGGCGCTCGAGGTAGGCGTCGATGCGCGAGACGCTCTTCGACACGACCACGTTGCAGCCGCAGAACAAGCAGAGCTTGGCGCAGAAGGGCAGGTGCACGTACAAGGACAACGGCTCGTCGGAGCTCGCCGCGCGCGCCAGGAGCGCCGGATACGAGTCCGCGTCGAAGTCGCGCGTCCAATCGACCGCCGTCGGGTAGCTCGTGTAGCGCGGCGCGTTCGTGGCGTGCTTCTCCAGCAACCCGCGCGCGGCGGCCAGCTCGGCCACCAGCCGCTTGTCGTACACGGCCTTCCTCGGGGCGTCGCCGGCCACTAGGCGCGCGCCTCCGCCGCCTGCCGTCCCTGCACGACGCGGAACACCGCCTCCATCGACGCCGTCGGCACGCCGGGCAGGATGCCGCTGCCGAGGTTGAAGATGTGGCCCTTCGCGCCGCGGAACGCCTCGAGCACGCGCCGCGTCTCGCGCTCGACGATCTCGGGCGGCGCGAACAGCACGCATGGATCGAGGTTGCCTTGCAGCGCCACCTTGCCCGCGGCGCGGCGGATGGCGTCGGCGGGATCGACGCGCCAGTCGAGGCCCAGCACGTCGGCGCCGGTCTCGAGCATGGGCTCCAGGAGCTGGCTGCAGCCGTTGACGTACAGGATCACCGGCACGGAGAGCGCCTTGGCCTCCTGCACCAGTCGTCGCGTCGAGGGCAGCAGGCTCTCGCGCCAGGTGCGCGCGTCGAAGGCGCCGCCCCAGCTGTCGAACACCTGCAGGACGTCCGCGCCCGCCTCGACCTGCATGCGCAGGTACGGCACGAGGTTGTCGACCAGCCGCTCGCACAACCGCGCGAAGCAGGCGGGATCGCCGTGCAGCATGCGCTTGGCGTGCTCGAAGTTGCGGCTCGACGCGCCCTCGATCATGTAGCTGGCGCTCGTCCACGGCGCGCCGCAGAAGCCGATGATGGCGCGTTCCTCGCCGAGTTCGGCGCGCACGCGCCGGATGGCCTCGCCGAGGAAGCCCGTGTCGCGCCACGCGTCGAAGTCGCGCAGCCGCTCGACGTCCTCGAGCGAGCGCACGCACGGCTGGAGCTTGGGGCCCTCGCCCTCCTCGAAGCGCACGTCGAGGCCCATGGCCGCGTGCGGCACGAGGATGTCCGAGAAGATCACCGCCGCGTCCATGCCGAAGCGGCGGATCGGCTGCAGCGTGACCTCGGCCGCCGCCTCGGGCGTGCGCACCATGCCGAGGAAGTCGTGCTGCTTGCGCACCTCGCGGTACTCGGGGAGGTAGCGCCCGGCTTGCCGCATCACCCACGCGGGCGTGCGGTCCACCGGCTGGCGGCGGCAGGCGGCGAGGAAGCGCTCGCGCGGGGTCATGGCGGTCATGGCCACACTCTAGCCGCCGCGCGCCTCCATTCCTCTGCGCCGCCAGGCTCGGCGTCGCTGGCCTTTTCCGATTCGCGCCGCCTGCGCGGGCCGCGCACAATGGCGCGCCACCCCGCGCGCCCGCCCATGTCCAAGACCCACGAGGAACGCCCGCCCGGCGACCGCTCCGTCGGCGCGCGGGCGCCCTCCACGCTCGAGTTGCTGCGGGCCTTCGGCAAGGTGGGGTGCCTGGGCTTCGGCGGTCCGGCGGGCCAGGCGGCGCTCCTGCAACGAGTCGTCGTCGACGAGCGCCGTTGGCTCGACGCGCGCAGCTTCGCCGATGGGCTCGCCTTGTGCACCGTGCTGCCGGGGCCCGAGGCCATGCAACTGGCGACCTGGACCGGTTGGCGCGTGGCGGGGGCGCGCGGCGCCGCCATCGCGGCGACGCTCTTCGTCCTGCCCGGCGCGGCGTGCGTGTGGGCAGCGGCGGCGACATGGAGCCTGTGGTCGGCGGGCACGGTGGGCGCCAGCGTGGCCGAGGGCCTGCGCTGCGCGGTCGTGTGCTTGCTGGCCGCGTCGGTGGTCCAGCTCGCGCGCACGCTCGCGGCGGGCGGCCGCGAACGCGCGCTGGCGCTCGTGGCCGCGGCCTTGGCTTTGTCGCCGCTCGCCGGCGTGCCTTGGGCCTTGGCGCTCGGAGCCGTCGTCGGCATCGCCCTGCTGCGTGGTCGCGCACGGTACGCGGTCCCCGCTTCGGGAACGGACAGCGAGGGCGACGGATCGGTCAAGGGCGCCGGTTCCGCCGACGCGCCGGTGCGCGTGTCCTCGTCGCCGGCGCGCTGGTCCGAAGCCGCGAGCCCGCGCGAACCAGCATCGACGGCGATGTCCCACCTGCGCGCGGCGGCTCCGCCTTGGTGGGGGCTCTGCGCGCTCGCCGCGGCGTGGCT
>JBEBCR010000438.1:0-2555 GCA_041157565.1 Planctomycetota bacterium
CCCACTCGCGGCAACCCACCTCGTCGAGCCAGCGGTCGAGGTCGGGACTCTTGCCGCCGACGACGAGCGCCACCTCGAGCCCGCCGCGGCGCGCGGTGTAGCGGGTGGCGCGGTAGGCGGCCAACAGCTTGGGAGAACGGCGGCAGGGATGTGCCTCGGACTTGGCCATCACGGAAGTGTGACCGGCATCCGCCAAGTCGCAAGCGTCCAGCCCATCCGTAGGGCTCCGCTCGTGCTCAGGCCGGCCTAGGCTCGGAGTCCGCCTGCAGGACGTCCCGCTCCTCCGACACAGACTCAGGCCACCACTGGGGGAAGAAGAGCGCATCGCTGCGCGAATGCGGCTCCAGATCGTCGAACCAAGTGGCATGCGGGTCGAAGCGCGCGAAGAACGGGCGGCGCACGAGCTCCGGTCGCCTGCACTGGAGGTACTGGAGGATGAAGACATCGTCGGCGCCGATGCGCGTGGTGCCCAAGATGTGCACCTTGCCTGGAGTAGCCGACATGCTGGGGCCGCGCACGGTGCGCGCAAGGCCGGAAACGGAGGCGTAGGCATCTCTGAAGATCTGATGGCAACGCACGAGCGGGAGTTCGAAGTAGCGCTTGGCTCCAGTGTCGCGCTCGACGAAGAAGTAGTACGGCACGCAACCCAGACGCACGCCGGAGCGCCACAGCTCGCTCCAGATCGCCGCGTCGTCGTTGACGTGCCGGATGCAGGGGCTTTGCATGCGTACGACGGCACCCGTCGCACGAACGCGCCGGATCGCTTCTTGGGCGACGGCAGGTTCGAGCTCGCGAGGATGCGACATGTGGGCTTGCAAGCTGAGTTGGCGTCCGGAAGCGACCACGCGCTCGAACAGTCGCAGCAAGTCGTCGGCATCGGGATCGTCGACGAAGCGGCGCGGCCAAAACCCCAACGCCTTGGTGCCGATGCGGATGGACTGCACGTGTTCTAGCGCGGGTTCGCGCAGGATCGGAGCGAGATAGCGCTCCAGCACGGCGGTGCGCATCACGAGCGGGTCGCCACCGGTCACGAGCAGATCCGTGATGCCCGGCCTCGAGCGCAAGTACTCCACCAGCAACTCGTGGTCGCTGGAACCGAAGCGCACATCAGCGCCGCCGACGAACTGGGGCCAGCGGAAGCAGAACGTGCAATACGCGTGGCAGGTCTGACCGGCGGCCGGAAAAAAGAGCAGGGTCTCGGGGTACTTGTGCTGAGCGCCGTAGAAAGGCGCGCCGCGCACGACGGGCACATTGTGGGTGGACTGTCCCGCCGGATGGGGGTTGAGCTCGGCGCGAATGCGAGCCACCTCCGAGGCCAGACGCTCGGGAGAATCCGCCATGGCCGACTCCACGGCCAGGAAGTCCTCGTCGGCGAGCATGCCGCGCTGCGGGAAGACCAACTGGAAGAACGGATCTTCCGGCAGCCGCGACCAGTCGATCAGCTCCTCTACGACGTGCGGACTGGCTTTGAATGGCAACACCCGTCCAACCACTTCGACCGCCAAGCGCTGCTCGCGGTCGAGCCGGTTCCAAAGGGGATGCGAAGGCAGATTCGCTAACGTGATGGGTTGGTAGCGCATGGTTCCGGTCCGCACCGTGACTTTCGCCATGACTACGTCCTTGCTACGGGAATTAGGCGCGAAATTGGCGGGGAACTGCAGCCTTTTCCATTCGCGCTTCCAATTGTTATCATTCTTTCCGTGAATACGTTTCGGACCTTTCCTGCTCGTTGGTCAATGGACCCCGACCTGAGGGCCTTCATCGCGACGGTCCAGAGGAACGGTGTGGGCGCCGCCGCTCGGAGTCTTGGGTTGTCCCAACCCGCCCTCAGTTCGCGGCTCAAGCGCTTGTCCCATGCCGCAGGCCTCAAACTGTTCCAAAGAAGCGGGCGCAAGCTCGTGCTGACGGCGGCGGGCGCCCGAATGTTCGAGGGAGCCTTGCAGGTGTCCAAGGCATGCGAAGCGCTCGAGGCCGCGATGCGCAGCGAACTGACCCTCGACGCGCCTTTGCGTGTCGGCGCAGCCGACGGGATCCCCAAGGTGATCGTCCGCAGGGTCATCGAACCCTTCCTGCGCGCCGGCTTTCGGGTCCAATGCCGCGAGTGGCGCAGCGATCTGCTGGAAAATGAGTTGCTTGAGCACCGACTGGAGATGCTGATCGCCGACCGACCGATGCTCGGTTTGCAGGACGCCGAGCTCCAGACAGTCGTGCAAGGCCGATCGCGCATCCTCTTGTGCGCGCGCAAGGACCTCG
The DNA here is from genome assembly GCA_041157565.1 of Planctomycetota bacterium. Lineage (GTDB taxonomy): Bacteria > Planctomycetota > UBA1135 > UBA1135 > SXXH01. The sequence goes on from JBEBCR010000438.1 coordinate 2,254, forward strand.
TCGCCAAGATCAAGGCCGATTTCCCGCAATCGCTGGCACGCTATCCTCTGGCCTTGCCATCACACCCAAGCCCCGTGCGCGAACGCATCGACCGCTGGCTGGCAAGATACGCCCCTAGTGCTCGCGTCGCCCTCGAGGCCGACGATCGCGCGCTGCTCCACCAAGCCGCGGCGGCCGGCATCGTGGTCGCGCCGGTGGCCAAGACGATTTCGCGCACGGTGAACGCCCAGCATGGTTTGGCCACCGTATCGGAACTTCGAGGTGTAGGTGAAACCTACTACTTGATCCGCGCCAAGGGGCGC
>JBEBCR010000439.1:0-3118 GCA_041157565.1 Planctomycetota bacterium
CGCGTCCCAAGCTTCCGAGTGCCGCCCTTCGCGCGCGCGCTCGATGGCGGCGGCGTGCTGGGCGGCCGTCGCCAAGGCAGCGACGGCGAGCGAGCCGCAGATGAAGGTCACGGATCGACCTCGCCACGCAGCACCAGCGCAGCTCGGTGCAAGGAACCCTGTCCGAGCCGTTCGAGCGGAGCCCGATCATCGCACAGCACGTCGTCGCCGGCCTCGCCAAGACGCACGCGACGCTGCATGCCGGGAAGCGCGATGGCGGCGAGCCGCGCATCGAACTCGCGCAATCCCGTCGACACCCGGGCAGGATCCGGCACGCGCGCGGCGCGCCGCGCGCTCGCGATCGCGTTGCGCGAGAATGGCACGCGCCACAGGCAGACCTCCTCTTGGAGCCCTTCGGCCATCGCGCGCGCGATGGCCTCGAGCAGCGGGTCATCCAAGCCGAAGCAACCGACGTTGGCCATGACCCAGCCGCCATCGGCGAGCCCGGCGCGGCACAAGCTCCAGAACTCGCGCGTGGCCAAGTGCGGTGGAATCTCGACTTGGTTTTGGTACGCGTCGACGACGAGCAAGTCGAACGCGCCATCGGCATGCCGCAGGAACACGCGGCCATCCAGCCCCGCATGCACGCGCAAGGCTCCGCCTTCGGCAGGCAATTCCAGGTGGCGACGCGCCAATTCGACGACCAATGGATCGATTTCGGCGCCCTCGCCGCGCAGATCGATCCGCGCGGGCCGCACACCCTGCATCACGCGCCAGGCGCTGCCCGCGCCAAGCCCCACGAAGCCAACGCGGAACGTCGAGTCCGGCGGGGCCAGCAGCAAGGGCAACGCAAAGAGGTCGTAGTAGTAGCCGCCGCCCAGGAATCCTGGTTCGGGCCTCCACGCGCTTTGAAACGAATCGAAGGCCTCGTTGACCTGCAAGAAGCGCCAGCCGTCGGCCTGCCGTTCGACGGCGCGCACGCGCTGCAGGGTCGAGTCGAACTCGGCCAACACACGCTCCCCCGCCTTGGGCCGCGGCCCCCCAGCCGGGACAGCGAACGCGAAGGCGGGGATCGCCAGCACGAGCAAGGCTGCCGGCCTGCCATCGGCCCACGCCGCGACGAGGCCGCAGGCGACGAGCGCCAACCCCGCGCCGGCGAAGGTGGCGACCACGCCAAGCGACGGCACGAGCCAGTGCGTGGCGCCGAAGGTGCCGAGCAGGGACCCGATGGTCGAGGCGCACAAGACGATGCCACCGGCCGTGCCGGCATGGACGGACTCTTCACGCGTCCACCACTCAACCACCAGCGGGGCCGCGGCTCCAAGCGCCACGAGCGGGGCGAGGAACAGCATGCAGGCGCTCGCGAGACTGCCCCATTGCACCACGCGCGCGGCGGAGTCCAGCGTGAGGCCTTCTGGCAGGAACCAAGTGGCGCAGACGTGCGCCAGGTGGGGAGACGCCGCGTACCAGGCGCCACCGAACAAGAGCAGGCGCGCCAGCACCTTGCGCGGCTCTTCGCCACGCGCGAGTCGCGCACCCCACAGGTAGCCCAGGCTCAGCGCGAGCAGCACGACCCCAATGACGTTCGTCCACACCACGGTGGAGGCTCCGAACCAAGGCGCGAGCAGTCGCACCGCGGCCAGTTCCCCGGCCATGGTGGCGGCTCCGGCGGTCGCCGCCACCAGCAGACGCAGGGCGCGCGGAAAGGGCATATGGCCGCATGGTAGCCGAGTCGCCAGCAAAGCCAAGCGGCGGAGGATCGGCTACTTGCCGGAGGTGCCAGCCTTGGCGTCCTCCTTCTTGGGCGGCGGCAGGTCGAACACCTTGGCGTTCACGAAGACCTTCCCGGGGTCGTTGCGTCCATCGCGCATGAATTCCACAGTGTCGCGCAGACGGCGCGGAATCGTGCTGGTGCTCTCGATGCCGTTGCAGACGACCTTGACGGGCTTGTCCAGGTCGAGCAGCACGTCGTTGAAGTACAGGGTGACCTTGGTGACGCCCTCTCCGGTGATCGTGATCGTGTTGGTCGACCGATTGCAGTTGGCCTTGAGCCAGGCGGTGCCTTGGCCGTCCCAGGAGGTCTCCAGCCAATAGGCGCGCCTGGGCGCAGGCAAGCCTGGCCACAGCGCGACGTCGACCGGATAGGCGGTGCGCTTGGTCACTCCCATCCATGCCCAGACGTCGGCTTCGGTGCCGTCCACCTTGATCGTGCAGTTCTTGTAGCCGAGCTTTTCGTTCGCCTCGCCGAAGGCGGTGGCGTTGGCGCCGGCCCCGCAGAGCAATGTGGGCAGATTGCGGAAATTCTCGCCCACGACCGCGATCGCATCGCCGGAGCGGCCGACCACGCCAGCGAAGCGATCGGGATAGCGCGAGGCGACCAGCAGGGCGAGTCCGACGCTGGCGCCGCGACCGCACAAGTAGACCCTGTCGAAGTCGATCGCGTGGCTCTTGGCCACCTTGCTGAAGACCCACGTGAGATTGCGCGTGCCGGATTGACTCGAGGAAACGGCGTCCGCCGTCCAACTCGCCGCGTCTTCCGGCAGGGCAACGGAGACGAGGATCGCCTTGTCTCGCAGCGAAGGATCCATCCAGTCCTCCAGCAGATGCTGGTCGGGCTTCTGCTTGGCGTCGGGCAGACACAAGAGCAGCGGATAGGACAGCTTGGGGTCGTACTTCGCGGGCGTCCAAACCGCGTAGGAGAGCTTGGCCTTTTCGTCCCAATAGGCGGCCAGCTCCTCCTTGGCGATCTTGCCCTTCACCACCCTGCCTTTGGAGTAGTCGTAGCTGCTCCAGATCGCGCGCCCGATGTCGGAGGGCAGCGAAAGCACGTCGCGCTTGGCCTTCTTGTTGAGCTTGTCGACTTCCTTGGACAGCTCTTCCAAGGCCTTGTCCGTGCCCTTCACCTCTTCATTCGCCTTGACCCAGGCTTGCAGGCTCTTGCCCAGGCTGGCGTGGTCGGCGGGCTTCAGCACTTCCTCCGCCGGAGCGAAGGCCGAGGCGACGAGGGCGATGGTGAGGACGAGCGGCAGGCGCATCACGCACACTCCATGGGGATCGATGGTGGCCGGAGCGATCCCCCGACCTGTCCGGATAGAGGATAGGAGACGGGCGGGGCGGCGTCACCAAGGAGCCGCGCCTC
>JBEBCR010000440.1:0-3372 GCA_041157565.1 Planctomycetota bacterium
CCCTCGAAGGCGCCGCGGGCGGCATCTTCCGCGAGCGGCAGCCCGCCGGAGGATGCCGCCCGCGGCGGCGCCGGTTCGATTGCTCCAGCCGCGCGGCCGGTCAGCTCGAGTACGAGTCGAGCGGCGGACAGGCGCAGACCAGGTTCTTGTCGCCGTAGGCGTTGTCGACGCGCCCGACGTGCGGCCAGAACTTGCGCTCCCACAGCCATGCGGCGGGGAAGGCCGCCTGCTCGCGCGCGTAGGGACGCGTCCACTCGCCGGACAGCACCATGTCCTGCGTGTGCGGCGCGTTCTTCAGCGGGTTGTCCTTCTTGTCCAGTTCGCCGCGCTCGATGGCCGCCACCTCGGCGCGGATCTGGATCAGCGCGTCGCAGAAGCGGTCGAGCTCCTCCTTCGACTCGCTCTCGGTGGGCTCGACCATCAAGGTGCCCGCCACCGGCCAGCTCATCGTCGGCGCGTGGAAGCCGTAGTCCATCAGGCGCTTGGCCACGTCCTCCACCTCGATGCCCGCCGACTTCAGCGGACGGCAGTCGAGGATGCACTCGTGCGCCACGAGCCCGTCCTTGCCCGAGTAGAGGATCGGGTAGTGCGGCGCGAGGCGCTTGGCGACGTAGTTGGCGGAGAGGATCGCCACCTCGGTGGCCCTGAGGAGGCCGGCTCCGCCCATCATGGCGATGTACATCCACGAGATGGGCAGGATGCTGGCGCTGCCCCACGGCGCGGCGCTGATAGGGCCGATGGCCTGCGCGCCGCCGGTCCTGGCCGCCGGATGGCCCGGCAGGAACGGCGCGAGGTGGCGCGCCACGCAGATCGGGCCCATGCCCGGTCCGCCGCCGCCGTGCGGGATGCAGAAGGTCTTGTGCAGGTTGAGGTGGCACACGTCCGCGCCGATGTCGCCGGGGCGGCACACGCCGACCTGGGCGTTCATGTTGGCGCCGTCCATGTAGACCTGGCCGCCGTGCTGGTGCACCAGCGCGCAGATCTCCTTGACGCCCTCCTCGAACACGCCGTGCGTGGAGGGGTAGGTGATCATCAGCGCCGCCAGCTCGGCCGAGTGCTGCTCGACCTTGCGACGCAGGTCCACCATGTCGATGTTGCCGTCGTGGTCGCACTCGACCACGACCACCTTCATGCCGCACATCACCGCGCTGGCGGGGTTGGTGCCGTGCGCCGAGTGCGGGATGAGGCAGACGTTCCTGCGCGCCGCGCCGCGATCGAGGTGCCAGGCGCGGATCACCTGCAGTCCGGCGTACTCGCCGGCGGAGCCCGCGTTGGGCTGCAGCGACACCGCGGCGAAGCCGGTGATCTCCGCCAGCCACGCCTCGAGGTCCTTGAACATGCGCTCGTAGCCCTTGGCCTGCGAGGCGGGCGCGAACGGATGCATGCGGCCGAAGCCCGGCCACGTGATCGGCAGCATCTCCGCCGCCGCGTTGAGCTTCATCGTGCACGAGCCCAGCGGGATCATCGAGGTCGTCAGCGACAGGTCGCGGCCCTGCAGCTTGGAGAGCCAGCGCATCATCTCGGTCTCGCTGCGGATCGAGCCGAACACGCCATGGCGCAGGGCCGGGCCCTTGCGCGCGCACGTCCCGTGGTCGGAAGTCCGCAGGTCGCCGGCCAAGGCCAGCACGGCGGCCTCGTCGTGCTCGACGCCGGTGATGGCCGTCAGGATGTCGGCCACGTCGAGCGGGCGCGTCGTCTCGTCCAGGGAGACGCCGACGCCGTCGGCGTGGACGCGCAGGTTGATGCGCTTGGCCTCGGCGGCGGCGACCGCGCGGCGCAGGTCGGCCGGCGCGAGGTCGATGCGCAGCGTGTCGAAGATGGCGCCGGGGCGCGGCGCGCGACCGCGGCGCGACAAGCCTTCCGCCAGCGCGGCGGCGAGCTTGTGCACGCGGCGCGCGATGCGCTCGAGGCCGTCGGGGCCGTGCCACACGCCGTAGCAGGCGGCGATGTTGGCCAAAAGCACCTGCGCGGTGCAGATGTTCGACGTGGCCTTCTCGCGGCGGATGTGCTGCTCGCGCGTCTGCAGGGCGAGTCGCAGCGCGCGCTTGCCGCGCTTGTCGACCGACACGCCGGCGATGCGGCCGGGCATCGAGCGCTTGAAGGCCTCCTTGGTGGCGAAGTAGGCTGCGTGCGGGCCGCCGTAGCCCAGCGGCACGCCGAAGCGCTGCATCGAGCCGACGCAGACGTCCGCGCCGAACTCGCCGGGCGGGGCCAAGAGCACCAGCGCCAGCGGATCGGCGGCCACGACGACCAAGGAGCCCGCGGCGTGCGCGCGCTCGCAGAAGCCCGACAGGTCCTTCACCACGCCGTCGGTCGAGGGGTACTGCACCAGCGCGCCGAAGCACTTGGCTCCGGCGAAGTCGAAGGTCAGGGCGTCGGCGACGACCACCTCGAAGCCCAGCGGCTCGGCGCGCTGGCGCACGACCTCGATGGTCTGCGGGTGGCAGTCGGCCGCGACGAAGAAGCGGTTGGCGGCCTTGTCCTTGGCCGCGTCGTGGCACAGGGCCATCGCCTCGGCGGCCGCGGTGCCCTCGTCGAGCATGGAGGCGTTGGCGATCTCCATGCCGGTCAGCTCGCAGACCATCGTCTGGAAGGTGAGCATCAGCTCGAGGCGCCCTTGGCTGATCTCCGCCTGGTAGGGCGTGTACTGCGTGTACCAGCCCGGGTTCTCGAGGATGTTGCGCAGGATCACAGGCGGCGTGACGCAGTCGTTGTAGCCCTGGCCGATGAAGCTGCGCCAAGGTTGGTTCGCCGAGGCCACCGCGGCGGCCTGCGACAGGGCGTCGCGCTCCGACAACGCCGGCGGGAGCTGCAGCGGACGGCGCAGGCGGATGGCCTCGGGGACGCAGGCGTCCATCAGGGCCTCGAGCGACCCCTTGCCCACGGTGGCGAGCATCGCCGCCACGTCGTCTTCGCGCGGGCCGATGTGGCGCGACGCGAAGGAGTCCTGCGGGAAGATCCCGTCCAGCGCGGCGGTGGTGCGCTGCGCGACCTCCGCCGAGGCGCGCGTGGCGCCGGAAGCGTCCTTGGCTTGGTTCATTTCCTGGGTCTTCGTCACGTTGCGTGCCTGCCGGTGGTGGTCGATGCGTGGTGGGGGAGGCCGGGCGCGCCTGGCGGCATGTCAAGCACGCTTGACATGCCGCGCGCGGGCCCGCGCCGGATCAGTGCGCCTGGGCGGCCAGGAACTCCTCGTACTTCCTGGCGTCCATCAGGTGGTCGAGGTTCTTGGCCTGCGGCTTGATCTTGATCATCCAGCCCGCGCCCCACGGGTCCTTGGACAGCACCTCGAGGTGGTCTTCGATGGCCGTGTTCACGTCGGCGACCTCGCCCGACACGGGGGCGTTGAGGTCGGAGACGGCCTTGACGGACTCG
>JBEBCR010000441.1:0-5368 GCA_041157565.1 Planctomycetota bacterium
GCAGCTCGCGGGCGACCTCATGCCGGCCGAGGACCCCGACCAGCGCGCCGCCAACCTGGTGGCCACCGGCTACCTCGCGCTCGGCCCGAAGAGCCACAACGCGCGCGACAAGCGCCAGTTCCAGCTCGACGTGGCCGACGAGCAGATCGACGCGTTCTCGCAGGGGATGCTGGGCTTGACGATCTCGTGCGCGCGCTGCCACGACCACAAGTTCGATCCCATCCCGATCGAGGACTACTACGCGGTCGCCGGCATCTTCGCCAGCACGCAGACGCGCTACGGCACGCCGCGCATGCAAGGCAACGACCATCCGAGCGAGCTGGTGGAACTGCCGGCCGACGCGCGCCTGCCGGACGGGCCGGTCATGCCCGCGTCGGTGCGCGAAGCGCTGGAGCGCGCGCGCGGCCTCGTCGAGCGCCAGGCGCAGCGCCAGGCCGAGGACAACATGCGCGCGCGCACCGGCGCCGACGCCCAGCCGGACGCGATCAACCGCGTGCGCCAACGGGCCGTGGAGCAGCAAGCCAAGGTGCTGGACGAGTTGCTCGCGCGCTACGACGACGACGGCCGGCCGAAGGGCGCCAACCGCGTGGCCATGGGGGTCGCCGAAGGCGTCGTGCGCGACATCGCCGTGCTCAAGCGCGGCGAGCTCGACAAGCCGGGCGAGGTGGCGCCGCGCGGCTTCCTGACGGTGCTCGAGCCCTACGGCGAGCCGGCCATCGGTTCCGGCAGCGGTCGCGCCGAGCTGGCGCGCTGGATCGCCTCCGAGTCGAACCCGTTGACGGCGCGCGTGTGGGCGAACCGCGTGTGGTCGCACCTGTTCGGCGACGGCATCGTGCCGACCCTCGACAACTTCGGCATGTCGGGCCAGCCGCCCGAGCATCCCGAGCTGCTCGACTGGCTGGCGACCACCCTGGTGCAGGACGGCTGGTCGACCAAGCGACTGGTGCGCCGCATCGTGCTGTCGCGCGCGTACCGCCTGGCTTCGACCGACGATCCGCGCCACTTGGCGCGCGACCCCGAGGTGGCGACCTTGTGGCGCTTCCCGGAGCGCCGCCTCGAGGCCGAGGCCATCCGCGATTCGATGCTCTTCGCCGCGGGCTTGCTGCAGATGCAGCCGCCGGTGGGTTCGCAGGCGGCGTTCCTGGAAGGCGTGCTGCGCGACGCGCAGACGAACATGGTGGTCGACGACCGTCGTCCCGTGCGCTCGCTCTACCTGACGATGCTGCGCGACCACCTGCCCGAGGCCTTGGCCGTGTTCGACATGGCCGATCCGTCGTTCGTCGTCGGACGCCGCGAGGAGACGAACGTCGCCACGCAGGCCTTGTTCCTGATGAACGACCCGACGGTGGTCGAGGCCAGCGACGCGCTGGCGCGGCGCCTGCTCGAGCTGCCCGGCGACGACGACGGGCGCATCGAAGCGGGCTTCGCGCGCGCGCTGGGACGCAAGCCGACGTCGACCGAGCTGCAGGCCGTGCGGCGCTTCCTCGCGGAGTTCGAGGCCCCCGAGGCGGGACGCCAAGGGCCGCCCGCGCGACGACTCGGACGCGAACGCCTCGGCCAACCCAGCCTGCCCGACGCGCGCACCATGGCCTGGTCGGCGTTCGTCCAGACCTTGTTCCAAAGCGCGGAGTTCCGCTTCCTTGGTTGAGCAAATCGACATGCGACACGATCACGATCGAGGCGCGAGCGAAGCGCGACTGGACCATCTGGCGTGCGGACGGCGCGACGCGCTGCGCCTCGGCGCGTTGGGATTCGGCTGGTTGGCCTTGCAGGGGATCATGGCCGAGTCGGCGCGCGCGCAATCGCCCGCCGCGCCGGCGACCGATCCGCTGGCGGCGCGCGCCGGGCACCATCCCGCGCGCGCCAAGCGCGTCATCTTCCTCAACATGTCGGGCGCGCCGTCGCACGTCGACACCTTCGACCACAAGCCAGCCTTGAGGCGCGACGACGGCAAGACGATCTCGGGGCAGTTCCGCCAAGGCGCCAAGCTCTTGGCGAGCCCGTGGGAGTTCCAAGCCTCGGGGCGGAGCGGCTTGATGATCAGCACCCTCTTGCCGCAACTCGCCAAGCAGGCCGACAAGCTGTGCTTGCTGCGCGGCATGCAGACCGACGTGCCGGCGCACCCGCAGGCCCAGATGCAGCTCCACACCGGCTCGTTCCAGTTCGTGCGGCCTTCGCTGGGCGCGTGGACCTTGTACGGACTGGGCACCGCCAACCGCGACCTGCCGGGCTTCGTGACCATCAACCCGCCCGGCGGCAGCGCGCAGCACCATGGCAGCGCGTTCCTGCCCGCGACGTTCCAGGGGATGCCCGTCGGTGGCGCCGCGCGCGCCGGACGCGCCGCGGCCGAGCCGGTCGCCAACACCAGCAACGCGCGCCTGTCGCGCGACGCGCAGCGGCGCCAGCTCGACCTGCTGCAGCAGTTGAACCAGGAGCAGAAGAAGCGCGAGCGCGGCGACGACGAGGTCGAAGGCGTCATCGAGAGCTACGAGCTGGCCTTCCGCATGCAGAGCGAGCTGCCGGCGCTGCTCGACTTGTCCAAGGAGCAGCGCTCGACGCTCGACGCCTACGGGATCGGTGGCGAGGACACCGACGCCTTCGGCCGGCAGTGCTTGATGGCGCGCCACCTGTCCGAGGCGGGCGTGCGCTTCGTGCAGATCCACCAGGGCGGCTGGGACCACCACCGCAACCTGAGGAACGACCTCGCCGAGAGCTGCCGCAAGATCGACCAACCCATCGCGGCGCTGCTCGCGGACCTGGAGCAGCGCGGCTTGCTGGCCGAGACGCTCGTCGTGTGGAGCGGCGAGTTCGGCCGCACGCCGTACGCGCAAGGCGTCGATGGTCGCGACCACAACCACAAGGGCTTCACCGCGTGGATGGCGGGCGGCGGCGTCAAGGGCGGCCATGCGCACGGCGCCACCGACGAGCACGGCATCGAGGCGGTCGAAGGCCGCATGCGGATCCACGACCTGCACGCCACGATCCTCCACATCTTGGGCCTCGACCACGAGCGCTTGACCTACAACCACGCCGGCCGCGACTTCCGCCTGACGGACGTGCACGGCAACGTGGCGCGCGAGATCCTCGCCTGAGGGGAGCGTGACGCGCGCGGGACAGGCGGCGAGCGCACGCCGCGTCCCGGCGATGCGTCCATCGCGCCCATCGAACCGGACCATCGCATCCACGGCCTGCGCGGCGACGTAAGGTCGAGGCGATGTCCACCATGCAATCCGCGTCCCTTCGTGCCACGCGCCTGTCGAGCCTCCTGGCCGTCGCGCTGCTGGCCTCGCCCTTGACGGCGAACGCCCAGCAAGCGCAGTTCATCCCCGTCCCGGGCATCTCCAGCACTCCCGGCTCCAACCAGAACGGTTGCTACCTCAACGGCTCGGGTGGCTGGTCGGGCGTGCGCGTCAGCGCCGATGGTGGCACGGTGGCGACCATCGCCTACGCGCCCGGCTTCGCGAATGGCGCCGTGCCGCGCTTCGGCATCGTGTGGACCGAGGCGGGGGGCACGCAGGTGATCACCAGCGACCTGCTCTCCATCGGCATCGGCTTGTATCCCTGCACCGGCATCTCGGCCGACGGTGGCGTCGTGTACGGCGACACGTGGCGTTGGCGTCGCGTCGGCGGCTTCCAACCGCTGGTCACCGACTTCAGCAAGCTCATCTTCGGCTGCAGCACCGATGGCAGCGTCGTCACCGGCGTCCAAGGCATCTACCCGGCCGAGGGCGACTACTACACATGGCGCATCGACGGCGGTAACCCGCAGGTCCTGCCGCGCGATCCGCAGTTCCCCGAGGGCTACTACTACTTCAACGCGCTCAGCGGTGACGGCCGCGTGGTGGGTGGATCGGCTCGGCGCCCGTCGACCTACACCTATGCAGGCGCGATCGTGACCGCGACCGGATCGACGCTGGTCACCGGCGAAGGCAGCCAGAACTCCGTCAACGACCTGTCGTTCGACGGCTCGGTCGCGGTGGGGGCCGTTGTGGATCCTGTCAGCGGATTCGCAATGCGCGCCTTCCGTTGGACCGCGGCCACGGGCACGCAAACGCTCTCGGGCATTCCGTCCGGCAGCGACAGCTCCTACGCGCGCGCTTGCGACGCTTCCGGCTCCGTGATCGTCGGCGAATACGTGCGCTTTGGCTTTTCGGGCACGCGCGTCTTCGTCTGGAGCCAGACGAACGGCTTCCGCGACTTGCAGGACGAGCTGCTGCAGACCTACGGCCTCGGCGCGCCGCTGTTCGGCTGGACGCTGCTCGTGGCCACGGACATCTCCGCCGACGGCCGCACGATCGTGGGCCAAGCGCGGAACCCGAGTGGTTGCGAACAAGCCTTCGTCGTGCGCTTGCCCGCCGATCCGGCCGCGCCCACGCCCCTGTGCGCGGGTGATGGCTCCGTCGGCGCGACAGCGTGCCCCTGCGGCAACCAAGGAGCCCCGGGCAATGGTTGCGCCAGTTCCGTCAACCCGTCCGGCGCGCGTCTCGCGGCCATCGGCCAAGCGCGCCTCGCCGCAGCATCGCTGCAACTGCTCGGCAGCGGCATGCCCGATGCGCCGGTGCTGTACTTCCAAGGCACGACGGCCCTGTCGGGTGGCGCGGGCGTGGCCTTCGGCGACGGTTTGCGCTGCGCCGGCGGCACAGTCGTGCGCCTGCGCACGCGCCAGAACAGCGGTGGTGCCTCGATCGTGCCCGGTGCGAATGAACCCACGCTCGCCGTGCTCGGTTCTATCCCCGCCAGTGGCGGCACGCGCATCTACCAAGCCTGGTACCGCAACAGCGCGACCTTCTGCACGCCGGCGGCGTTCAATTTGACCAACGCCATCTCGGCGACTTGGGCGCCGTGATTCGCCGTCCACCAGCGCTTTTCGGCTGGGGTACGCGGCACCACGAATGTTGTCGCAAGCTGCAAGACGATGCCGGCGAGTAGCCACGGGGAACACCCGTCGCTCTCGCCGGCATGCACATGCGCCGAAAGTGGCGCCGACGTCTCAGGGGCAGTTCACGGTCAACGTGGTGATGCCGTTGGACAGCACGCGGTTGGCGACGTCGTAGGCTTGCAGCCAAACGGTGCTGCCCCCAGGCACGGTGGTGCCCACGGGCGATTGCTGCCAATAACCCAAGGTGCCCACGGCGGATCCCGCGTGGTTCAGGGTAATCGTCTTCAGGATGCGCACAGGCCCCGACAGCAGCAGGAATCCTGCTTCCGTCGCCACGGGGCCGCCGCCCGTCCTCGACGCCAAGATCCGAACCGTGGCGTTCGGTCGTCCATGCGCGAGCGTGATCGTGGTCGGAGCCGAGACGCACAGGGGTCCGATGTTCAGCGTCATGCTGGGTGACTCGCTGAGTTGGTGCCAGAATTCCGCCGA
>JBEBCR010000442.1:0-2660 GCA_041157565.1 Planctomycetota bacterium
CTCTACGGCGGCATCCACTTCGTGTTCGACAACGAGGACGGCGTGGGCTTCGGCCTGTGCATCGCCGCCGACGCCTTGTCGCGCATGGACTTCGAGGAGTGACCGGCGGCGCCGCCGCGGCGCGGACGGCTCAGGGCGAAAGCGCGCGCAGGAAGGCCACCAGCGCCGCGCGCTCGTGCGCGGTCAAGCCCAGCGGCTCGAGCTCGGCGCCCTCGAAGCGGTTGCCTCCGCGGTCGTAGTACAGCACGACTTCCTCGAGGCTCGCGAGCGAGCCGTCGTGCATGTAGGGCGCGTGCAGCGCCACGCCGCGCAGCGTGGGCACCTTGAAGCGACCGCGGTCCGCCTCGTTCCCGGTGGCGCCGGCGCGGCCGGGCTCGAGGCGCCCGTCGACGACGCCCACGCCGGTGGCGCGGAAGGACTCGTCCGTGTAGTTGGCCCCGGAATGGCAGCGCCAGCAGCGCCCCTTGCTCTCGTGGATCCACAAGCCCGTGCGCTCGAGGTCGGAGAGCGCCGCGTAGTCGCCGGCCTGGAAGCGGTCGACGCGCGCGTCGGCGGTGGTGATGCGCTCGGCGAAGGCCGCCAGCGCCCCGGCCAGCGCGTCGCGGTCCGGCGCGCGGCCGAAGGCGGCGCGGAACTGTCCAGAATACTTGACGGAATCCGCCAGCCGCCCCACGGCGTCCTCGATGGACAGGCCCATCTCCACGCTGGACGAGATCGGGAAGAGCATCTGCTCCTCGAAGCTCGCGTGGCGGCCGTCCCACGAGAAGGCCGCGCCGGGGAGGACGCGCGCCAGCCCGCGGTTGAACAAGCTGGGCGAGTGGCGCTCCGTCGCGCCGCCGCTGCCGATCGAGCGCGCCAGCGGATCGCCGAAGCCGTGCGCGGGGTCGTGGCAGCTGGCGCACGAGGTGGAGCGATCGATGGAGAGCAGCGGATCGAAGAAGAGCGCGCGGCCCAGCGCCACCTTGGCCTCGTCCCACGGCGGCGGCTCGCCCGGCCACAGGCCGCGCGGCTGGAGCCTGCCGTAGTCGGCGGGCAGCTCGTCGCGCGGCGGCGCGCGGCGCTTCCGCGCGTCCGCGTCGCGCGGCGCTTGGTCGGGCGCGCTCGTCGGCGCCGCGCCTGCGGGCGGTTCGCCAGCCAAGGGCGCCAAGGAGGCCGAAAGGCACGCCGAGGCGAAAAGCGTCGCGCGAAGCGCGGCCTGGAGCATGGCGTGCGGCATGGCGCAAGCCTCGCCGCGCGCGCGGCGCCGCGCAAGTCCCGCCCGCTCGTTCAGGTCCCGCGCGACGATTCGAGCGCGCGCACGCGCAGCACGCACGCCACCGCGGCGAGGATCAGGAGCGCCGCCGGCCAGACGCGCGGGCCGAGCGTCTCCTCGCCGATCGTCGCCGCCAAGCAGAGCGCCACCAGCGGGTTGACGAAGGCGTAGCTCGCCGCGAGCGCCGAGCTCCGGTGGCGCAGGAGCCAGAGGTAGGCGCTGAAGCCGAGCAGCGAGCCGGCCACCGCCAAATAGAGCAGGTTGCCCCAGCCCGAGGGTGGAACCGCCGACGGATCGAAGCCGCGCCACTCGCCGAGCAGCGCGCCGGCGGCGAGCTGCATGAGCCCGCCGCACAGCATCTGCGCCGACGCGAAGGCGCGCGCGTCGACTCCTTGCATGGCGCCCCGCGACCACAGCGAGCCGAACGACCACGTCATCGTGGCGAACATCAACGCGGCGACGCTCGGCGGATGCAGCATGGCGCCGTCGGAGTCCGGCCAGGCGAGCGTCGCCACCCCGGCGAGCCCGAGCGCCACCGCCAGCCAGACGAGCGGCCCTTGGCGCTTGCCGCCCAGCGTCTCGAACACCGCCATCCACATCGGCACCGTGGCGACGAGCAAGGCCACGACGTTCGACTCGAGCTCGCGCGAGCTCCACGACACTAGGCCGTTGCTGCACAACACGAGCAGGAAGCCGCTGGCGCAACCTCCCGTCCACGCGCGGCGCTCGAACAGCGGCGCGCCCGTGGCGGCGAGCCACAGGCACAGCGCGCCGCCCGCCAGCACGAAGCGGCCGCCGGCCATGGTGAACGGCGGGATCGACTGCACGGCCACGCGGATCGACAGGTACGTCGAGCCCCACAGGATCCACAGGGCGCCGAGCGCCAGCACGAGGATCAGCCGATCGCGTCCGCGGTCCATGGATGCGCTCGTCATGCGCGCGGGTGGCGCGCCTTGTGCAGCGCGACCAGCGCGTCCCCGTCGAGGCGGGTGTAGACCTCGGTGGTGCGGATCGAGGCGTGCCCGAGCAGCTCCTGCACGCTGCGCAGGTCCGCTCCGCCCTCGACCAGGTGCGTGGCGAAGCTGTGGCGCAAGGCGTGCGGCGACACGGCGCGCGCGATGCCGGCCGCCAGCGCGGCTTCGCGCACGATGCGCCACGCTGCGAGGCGCGACAGCGCGCGCCCGCGCGTCGACAGGAACACGCTCGGCGCGCGCGCTGCGCCCGGCAGCTCGCGCCGCGGGCCTTCGATCCACGCCTCGAGCGCCTCGCGCGCCTGCGCGCCGAGCGGCACGACGCGCATCTTGCGGCCCTTGCCGAACAGCCGCGCCATGGAGAGGCGCGGATCGAGGTCGTCGAGCGCCAGTCCCACGACCTCGGCCACGCGTCCGCCGCAGGCGTACAGCGTCTC
>JBEBCR010000443.1:0-5617 GCA_041157565.1 Planctomycetota bacterium
CGCGGCGCCCTCGCCCGTGCGGCCCTTGAGCAGCTCGCGCGCCTGCGCCGCGTCGCGCACCTTGGTGCGCTCGATCTGCACGAGGATGTCGCCGGACTGCAGGCCGCAGCGTTCCGCGCACGAATCGGCGACCACGCGCGTGACGACCACGCCCTGGCGGCCTTCCTGCAGGCGCCACGCGCCCGGCTTGAGCGTCGTCGCGTCGGCGAGCTCGAGCCCGAAGTAGGTCTTGGCAGCGGCGTCGATCACGGCGCCCGCGCCCGTGCGCGGCGTGCTCTGGACCTCGGCCCACAGCTCCATCTCGCGTCCTTCGCGCCACGCGACCAGCAGGCACTTGGTTCCCGGCTTCATGTCGGCCACGGCATGGCGGAACATGGTCGGGCCGTCGATGCGCTTGCCGTCGACGGACACGATGATGTCGCCGGCGAGGATGCCTGCGCGCGACGCAGGCGAGTCCGCGACCACTTCGGCCACGAGCACGCCCTCCTCGGTCTTGGCCGCGAACGACCGCGCGAGGTCGGTGGTCAGCTCCTGCATCGACACGCCGAGCCAGCCGCGCACCACCTTGCCGTCCTTCATGAGCTTGGTGGAGATGTCCCTGGCCATGTGCGCGGGGATGGCGAGCCCGATGCCTTGGTAGCCGCCCGTGCGGCTGACGATGGCGGCGTTGATGCCGACCACCTCGCCGGAGAGGTTCACCAGCGGCCCGCCCGAGTTGCCCGGGTTGATGGCCGCGTCCGTCTGCAGGTAGTCCTCGTCGTCGACGAGGTGCAGGTTGGCGCGGCTCTTGGCGCTGACGATGCCGCACGACATCGTCTGGTCGAGGCCGAAGGGCGAGCCGAAGGCCGCCACCCATTGGCCGACCTTGACCGCCTTGGAATCGCCGAACTTGGCCGGCGCGAGGTTGTTGGCCTCGACCTTGACCACCGCGAGGTCGGTCTGCGGATCGACGCCCACGACGCGCGCGTCGAAGGTGCGCCGATCGCCCAGGTGCACCTTGAGTCGTCCGCCGCCCTCGACGACGTGGTTGTTGGTGAGGATGTAGCCGTCCGGCGTCAGCACGAGGCCGCTGCCGAGGCCGTATTCCTTGAGCGGCATGTCCTCGTCGCGCTCCTGGTTCGGCAGTCGGCCGTTCATGTCGGAGCCTTCCAGCATCCCGAGCAGTTCGCGCGGGCCGATGCGCTCCCTTTGGCGCACGCGGCGCGCCGAGGTGATCGTCACGACGCCGGGGCGGACGAAGTCGGCCACCTTCTCGAAGGCGTGCTCGAAGTCGACCGCGGTGGGCGCGACGGCCGCAGGGGCGAGGCTGGGCGCGTTCGCGGCCTCGCCGGTGGACTCCACGGCGTGGCGCATGGACGGGATGGCGAAGGCCGCGAGCGGCAGGACGGCGAGGCAAGCGAGGCGGTGCATGGTGGACTCCTCTACATGGGGACCAGGAAGCCTCGGACGACATGTCCGCGGCGACCAGGGCAGACGGTAGGCGCAGGCCGTCCTGTCGAGGATCCAGAGCAGGGCGCAGCCTCGCGGCGTCGCAATGCGTAGCGCGCATGCTGCGCGTCGCCCACCAGGCTCGCGTCGCCGATGCAGCCCGCCCGCGTCGCCGCGGCTGGAGCAGCCAGCGTGATGCGGTCTCGCCGCATGCGCCGGGGGTCACTCGCCATCGAGTTGTCCGAGGCGCGCAGCACTGGAGGCAGGCGCCGGACGCGCGCCTGGATCCAGATCGCCGCGCAGTTGGATCGCCTCCGCGCGGCTTCGCGGCCTCGCGCAAGCGCGAGGCGGTGTCAAGCAAACTGGACAGGAGGGGCGTCCAGCTCGCGGCTCGTCGTCGGCGCACCCTCGCCCCGGGCCGAGCACGGCAGCCAGCGCGGCGCGTGGCCGGCGCGAGCAAGAGCGCGACTCTCGATGCCGAGTGCCCGATGGTGGTGGGGGTGACCAGAGACCAGCGCGGCTGGGATCCGCGGGTGGATCAAGTGGCATTGCTTCGCCTACAGGCCGCGCCGCATCGACGATCCCCGTGGCAGGGTGCCCTGCAATCAAAACCAATGTTCTTCCACCGATCGAGGATGCGAGCCCGAAGACAAGCCGGCGCGTATCTGGCAATCGGCTCGGATGGGAGTCCGACACGCCAAGGTCCTGTGAATAAAGGCCTTGCGAAGGCAGCGACTTGAAGGCCTAGCTCACGCTGCATTCCATAAACTGGAGGCCGGCTGTCTGAAATCTGGACAAAAAATGGTGAAACATTGCCCCTAACTGAAGCGTCCTCCGTAAGCTCGAAGCAGGGATCCCCCTTCCCTTAGTGGCTCAGAATCGGGACCGACGCGAGTAGATCGCGTCAGCAACGCCCCTTTTCTCCAAATGGCGGGATGATCCCGACTCAGCGACATCTGACGCTCCGTGCGCGCCCAGCCCGCGCGTTTCGGCACGCGCTCCAGACCCTCAACCTCTAGCGGATCCCCTCATGCTCCTTCGCCCGACCTTGCCCCTGGTCGCCGCCTTCGCGCTGGCGTCCACCTCGTTCGCCACGGAGTCCCTGCACGCCGAAGCCTCGGCCTTGGCAGCCCACCGCTTCGCCGCGGGCGCCATCGAGGCCATCCCCCAACTCGCCTACAACCCGACCGCCGTGCTGGTGCGGTTCGAGGACGGCGCCTCCGAGGAGTACAAGCAGACCGTGCGCGCCCTCGTCGGCGACGGCAGCTTCCGCATCGTCGAGTCCGGCCTCGGCATCGAGCTCGTCAACACCAAGGTGCGCGTGGAAGTCGCCATCGAGCGCCTGTCGCCCTTCGTCCAATACGCCGAGCGCGACTGGGTCGTGCGCAAGTCGATCACGCCGAACGACCCGGGCTACGCGCAGTTGTGGGGCATGCACAACACCGGCCAGACCGTGAACGCCGACCCGGGCGTCGCCGGCGCCGACAGCAACGCGCCCGAGGCGTGGGACACCTTCCGCGGCGACGCGAACTTCAAGATCGCCATCATCGACACGGGCGTGCAGTACACGCACCCCGACCTCGCCGCCAACATCTGGACCAACACGGCCGAGATCGCCGGCAACGGCATCGACGACGACGCCAACGGCTACGTCGACGACACGCGCGGCTGGGACTTCTTCAGCATCGACAACAACCCCGACGACACGGACGGCCACGGCACGCACACCGCCGGCACCGTCGGCGCCGTGGGCAACAACGGCGTGGGCGTCGTGGGCGTCAACTGGAACTGCAAGCTGGTGCCCCTGCGCTTCCTCGGACCCACGGGGGGCTTCACCTCGGACGCCGTGCTGGCGGTGAACTACTGCCGCACGAACAACATCAAGGTGTCCAACAACAGTTGGGGCGGCGGCGGCTTCACGCAGTCGCTGTTCGACGCCATCAACAACGCCAAGACGGTCGGCCACCTGTTCGTCGCCGCCGCCGGCAACAGCAACATCAACATGGAGGTCAGCCAGCAGTACCCCGGCGGCTACAACCTCGACAACATCATCTGCGTGGCGTCGATGACCAACAACGACGCGCGCTCGAGCTTCTCGAACTACGGTTCGACCAGCGTCGATCTCGGCGCTCCGGGCTCGACGATCTACTCGACCTACCTGAACGGAGGCTACGCCTACCTCAGCGGCACCTCGATGGCCTGCCCGCACGTCGCCGGCGGCGCGGCGCTGGTCTACGGCCAGAACCCGTCTTGGACCTACACCCAAGTGCGCTCGCGCATCCTGACCACGACGCGCGCGGTCACCGGCCTCGCCGGAGTGGTGGCCACGGGCGGCGTCCTGAACCTGCAGGCCGCCGTCAGCACGGCGCCCCCGGGCAACACGGCCCCGACGGTCACCATCACCACCCCGTCGGCCAACGTCACGACGACCACGGGCACCGCGGTGACCTTCGCCGGTAGCGCCACCGACGCGGAGGACGGCGTCCTGACGGCCAGCCTGGTGTGGACGTCGAGCCTGATCGGCCAGATCGGCACGGGCGCGACCTTCACGACCACGGCCCTGACGGTCGGCACGCACACGATCACGGCGCGCGCGACGGACTCGGGCGGCCTGCAGGGCACGGCCACGCGCACGGTGACCGTCAACAACCCGACGGCGCCCGTGGCTCCGTCGAACCTGGCGGTCAAGCGCCTCAGCGCCGGCGTGGCGCGCCTGACGTGGCGCGACCGCTCCAACAACGAGACGAGCTTCGAGATCGAGCGCCAGCAGAACGTGGGTGGCGTGTGGACGAACACGACCTTCTTCAGCTCGCCCACGAACTCAACGACGACCAACAACACCGCCGGCGTCGGTTCGTGGCGTTATCGCATCCGCGCCCGCAACGGCACGGCCGCGAGCGCGTGGACGGGCTATCGCACCGTGACGCTGTGATGGCGGGCGTGCCCTTCGCGGTCGCCTGACGCGGCCGCGACGAGCATCGACCAACGACGAGGCAGGGGTCGCGCGAGCGGCCCCTGCTTCGTTGGCGCGCTTGCAACCCGCGCCCTCGATGGCGCTTGCGCCCTCGGCACCAAAGTGCACGCGGGAATTCGCCGGAGTTCGTATTCCCAAGATCGGACTCGGCGTGTCAGATCTCGAAAGTCGCGACCGAGCGACACCTGCCAAGGCGGCCGCCACCGTTCCCACGGGGGCTCGAGCGGGGTTTCTCCTCCCCATCGCATCGCGCGCGAGCGCGGTGACATCGCATCGCGCGCGAGCGCGGTGTCCGTTCCCACCCTTTGCGTCACGGGCTTTTGACGCATGAGAGTGGTGATCCATGACTGCCTGCCGGCTTCGCACGGGCGCGCTCGCGCTCGCGGCGCTCGCCATCGCCTCGGCCTCTCCGCTGCTGGCGATCCAATCTTCCGCCGCGGACTTCGCGCCCGCGATGCGTCGAGTCCACGCCTTCGCCATGGGCGCGATCGAGCGCGTGCCCGCCTTGCAGCACGGCCCCGCGTGCGTCGTGGTGCGCTTCGCGCCCGGCGACACGCAGGCGTACCGCGCCACCGTGCGCTCCCTCGTCGGCGACGGCGCCCACCAGGTGCTGGACGCGCAGCTCGGACTGGAGCTCGTCGCCACGCGCCTGCACCCGCGAGCCGCGCTGGAGCGCCTCGCAGGGTTCGTCGAGTACGCCGAACTGGATGTCGTGCAGCGCGCCATCGGCCTGCCGAACGATCCTAACTTCGCCAACCAATGGGGGTGCCACAACACCGGGCAGACCGTCAACGCCGACTTCGGCACCACCGGCGCGGACATCAACGCCCCGCAGGCGTGGGACGTGGGCGTGGGCGACCCCAACTTCGCCGTGGCGGTGATCGACACTGGAGTCCTGCACACGCACCCCGACCTGGCGGCGAACATCTGGAGCAACCCCGGCGAAATCGCGGGCAACGGCCTCGACGACGACGGCAACGGCTACGTCGACGACGTGCGCGGCTGGGACTTCGCCGGCATCGACAACAACCCGGTCGACGAGCACGGCCATGGCACGCACGTCGCCGGCACGATCGGCGCGGTCGGCGACAACGGCCTCGGCAACGCGGGCGTCGCCTGGCGCTGCAAGCTCGTGCCCGTGCGCTTCATCGGCGCCACGGGCGGGCTGACCTCGGACGCGGTGCTCGCGATCGGCTACTGCCGCGCGAAGGGCAT
>JBEBCR010000444.1:0-7328 GCA_041157565.1 Planctomycetota bacterium
CGAGCTCCAGGTTCCGACCCTCGCACAGGGCGCGCCAGACGCGCTCCGGGACGATGCGGCTGCCGACCTTGCGGCTCTCGCCCTCGAACACGAGGAACGGCGCGCCCGCCACGGCGCGCAGACGCTCGGCGAGGCGCGTCTCGAAGGACTTCTGCGACACGGGCGCGAGGCCCACCATGCCGAGCAGGGAACTGCGGTGTCCGGCGCACGCCTCGAGGTCCAGCGTGCAACCAGGGCGCAGGCGTTCGACCTCGCGCAGCACCAAGGTCTTGCCCACGCCCGTCAGGCCGCGCAGCACGACGACCGGCGGCGCCCGCCACCCGTCAAGTTCGCTGGACACTTCGGCGCGGTAGGCCTTCCAGCCGCCGTCGAGCAGGGTGGCGCGCGCGCAACCGACGGAACGCAGGAAGTGCACCACGCTGCGGCTGCGCAGCCCGCCGCGCCAGCAGTGGAACACGATGGGCTCCTCGTGCGGCGGGCTCCACAGGGGCTGCATCAGCTCCGCCGAGAGGGTCTCGAGGCCCGGGGCGACGAGGCGCGACACGCGCGCCTCGAAGTCGTCCGCGCGCGTTCAAGCACCGCCCAGCGCCTCGACCTCGGCCACCAGGCCGCGGATCCTCGCGCGCACGATGCGCGCAGCCTCCTCGAAGGCCGCCGCCTGGGACTGCTGCTTCCACAACGTGCCGACGAGGGCGCGCTCGACGTCGTCGAAGAGCGGGATGTTGCGCGAGCCCGGGATGGCGTCGTCGGCGTGCTCGGAAGGCGAGCGCAGGTCGACGACGGGCAGGCGGCGGCGCAGGATCTCCCGCGCGTCCATCTTCGCCAGCTGGGCGCGTCCGTCCATGCGCGGCAGGGTAGCACGCGCCGGCGCGCGCGGACCCGCTCAGCGGCCGCCCGCGCGCGAGTCCTCGTCCGGGCGGCGCTCGATGCCGGGCGAGGACTCGCGCGGCTTGCCGTCGCGGTCCTTCGCGTCGCGCTCCTTGCCGTCGCGTTCGGGGCGGAACCTGTCGCCGGGCCAGCGCTCGTCGTGGCCGTGCTCCTTGCCGTCCGGACCGCCACGCCCGCGGCCGCCGCGGCGCTGGGGCAGGCCCAGCTCCTCGAGCAGGCGGCGCGCCTCGCTCATGGCCTCGGGTCCGCGCAAGGCGGCCAAGGCTTGCAGGCGCGCCGGATCCACGAGGCCGCTCTGCGCCAAGGCCTCGACGGTGCGCGCGCGACGACGTTCGTCGAGGGCGGCGCGGCGCTCGGCCTCGGGCAGTTCGCGCACGGAGGCCCATTCCTCGTGGCGCGGCTCGAGCGCGCGCGACAAGCGCAGCAGCGCCTGCACGCGCTCCTCCGAGTGCCCCTTGCCGCGCAGCTCGCGTTCGAGGCGCGAGGACATGTAGGCGGCGGCGAGATCCTTGACCGACGTGGCCTGCAACGCGGCGCGTTCCTCGAGCGTGTCGGCCTTCCAGCCCAGCTTGCGCGCCTCGTCCGGCGTCAAGCGGGCCAGCATCGCGCGCAGCTCGCGCTCGCGCTGCTCGACGGGCAGCGCCTGCAGGCGCTCGAGCTCCTCGCGCGGCGACGAGAGGCGCTCGGCGACCTTGTCGACCACGAGGCGCAGCCCGCGCTCGGCCAGTCCGGCGTGGAAGCGCGCCATGCGCTCGGCGCGCTGCTCGGGCGTCAACGCCTCGAACTCGGCGCGCCAAGCGTCGGGCAGGCGCTCCTTGAGGCGCGCGCCGCGCTCGCGTCCCGCGGCGTGCGCCAGTCCGCGCAAGGCGTGCTCGCGCTGTTCGGGGGGCAAGGTGGCGAGGCGCGCGCGCTCCTCCGCGGAGAGGCGCTGCACGAGCTCCTCGCGCATGCGCTTCAGCCGTTCCGCGCGCTCGACGAGCTTCGCCCTTTCCTCCGGCGAGAGCTCCTGCAGCTTGCGCCAGGCCTCCATCAGCTCGGCGCGGCGTTCGGAGGACAAGGTCTCCCACTTCGCGCGCGCCTTGGCGAGCGCTTCGGCCGACGGCGACGCCTCGCGGCGCGCGGCGCGATCATCGTCGTGGGCCTGCCCGGCGCGCGGCAGGTGCGCCGCGAAGGACGCCGCGCAGAGGAGCAGCGCGCAGCAGGCCGCCAGCAGGAGTTGGATTCGGAGCGCCATGGAACGGTCAACCCTTGCTCGGGTCCTCCGTCGCGCTCGGCGCTTCGTCGGCGTCCAGGTCGAGCAGCGCCTCGTCGGACGAGTCCATCGTCGACAACAGCAGTTCGAGGTCGCCATCGAGCAGCACCGCGACGTCCTCCAGGAGTTCGAGGTCGCCCAGCAGGCGTTCGTCGATCCGCGCGTCGACGACGAGCGGCGCGTTCGACGGCGGTCCGTTCGGCGCGCTGGCGGAACCATCGGCCGAACGCGCCTCGGGACGCTGCGCCAAGGGGACGACGTTCGGCTCGAGGCGGGCCCCTTCGTCGCGGCGCGACAACCAGGCGACGGCAAGCACCGCGGCGGCGGCGGCCGTGGCGACGAGGACTCGCACCAGCGCGAAGCGACGTCGCGGGAGCGGCGTCGGGGTCGGCGTCGTGGCGGGGGCGCGCAGCGCGGCCTGCACGCGACGAGCGAGGCCGGCGGGAACGCGCACCGCGTCGCGTTCGAGCAAGGCGTCGAGCGCCTCGTCCGCGAGGCGCGCGCGCACGGCGCCGGCGACGCGCCCGGCGAGGCCCGCAGGAGCGCTCAGCGCTTCGCGCTCGAGCACGAGATCGAGGGCCTCGTCATCGAGGGCCGCGCCGCGCCGCGGCGGGGCGGCGACCTCCCGCGGGAGATCCTCCGCGGCGAGGCGACGACGCACGGCGGCGAGGATGCGCGCCGCGAAGTCCCGCGGCGCGTCGACGGCGTCGCGCGCCAGCACGGCGTCCAAGGCGCGCTCGGCGGCGACGCGGCCGACCAGGCGCTCGCGGGTGGCGGCGTCGAGGCGCGGCGCGGACCAGGCGGCCAGCAGTTCGTCGAGCTGCTCTTCGCTCTCGGTCAGGGCGCGGCAATCGGCGCACGCGAGCAGGTGCTCGTCCCACGACAGCGAAGCGAGCGCTTCTCCGTCGAGCACGGCGTGCAGCAGGCGTTGGCGGAACCCGGCGCAGTCCCGCGGGGGTCGGTGGTGGCGAGGCGAGCCCATGCTCAGCGCTCCTCCTTGGCGAGCCACGGCTGCAGCGTCTCGCGCAGGTTCTCCCGCGCGCGATGCACGAGGCTCTTGACGGCCTTCTCGCTGGAACCCAGCACCTGCCCGATCTGGTCGTAGGGCATGTCGTGGTACTTGGCGAGCACCAGCGCCATGCGCTGTTGTTCGGGCAATGCCGCGATGGCTCGCCGCACGGCGCGCACGACGTCGGCGCGCTCGAGGTCGTCCTGCGCGCTGGACGCCTGCTCGTCGGGCACCTGCTGGAACGGGTCGAGGCCCTCCTCGGCGCTCCACTGCTCCGCGCGACGCTCCGAAGCCTTGCTCGAGGCGTTGATCGCCAGGTTGAAGGCGATGCGGAACAAGTAGGTCGAGAAGCGCGCCGTCGGCTCGTAGCGGTCCTTGCTCCTGACGAGGCGCAGGAAGACCTCCTGCACGAGGTCCTCGCGCGTGTGCTTGGCCCCGAGGAAGCGCGTCAGCAACGCCCACAGCTGGTCGCTGTACAGCTCGACGATGCGGTCGAAGGCCGCTTCGTCGCCCGCCTTCCAGCGCAGCATCAGCTGCGTGCCCGGATCCTCGAGGTGCGAACGTCCATCCACGCTCCCGTCGGCCAAGTGTTCGTCGTGGAAGGCGTCGTCGGACATGGTGGCGTCGGGGGGCAGGGTAGCGCCCCATCCATGAACCATGTCGGCGAGCGCGGGTTCCGCACCCAAGCCTGCACCCCCGCCCAATGGGCCGCCAATGCCCCCCGCGGGGCGGCGTGGGCCGATTCAGGGCAGGAACCGCCAGCCCGACGGCGGCCAGACGACGGCCACCGGACGGCCGAGGATCCGGTCCAAGGGCCTTTGGCAGGAGCTCCATGCGGCGGCCGCCGCTGGCGCGTCCGCCAGGACCAAGGCATGGCTCGGCGCCACGCGCAGGGCCGCGCCCTCGTCCCGCCAGGCCGGGGCGCGCCACGTGGCGAGTCGCGCGAGCGTGGCTCCGCCGGCGCCGAAGCGCACGAGCGCGCGCGGCGCGTACGCTGGCGCGACGCCCTCGCGCGGGAACGGAACCGACATGTAGTGCTCGCCGTCGACCCGCACCTGGGCCCAACCCGCGCGCGCCTCGAACAGCCACTCTTGTTCGAAGGCGCCTTCGGGCAGGCCCTCCTGGTCCGCGTAGCCGAGTCCGCGCTCCACCTCCTCGCCGCGCGATTCGAGGAGCTTCACGGCGTTCGAGACCTTGGCGCCGGCGCGTTCGACGACGAACTGGACGACGGCCCCGCCATCGCGCAGCTCCACCACCAACTGGCTCTGCGGGCGGCTCCACAGCACGCGCAACGCCACGCGCGACGAGGCGGTGCTCGCGCGCCCCGCCTCGCGCGTTCCATCGTCGCGCAGCCAGCCATCGTCGAGCGGCGCCAGGCGCAGGGCGGGCGCTTCCGCGTCGCCCGACCAGCCGCCTTCCTCGCGGCGCCAATCGTCGAGTCCGAGCCACGCCCAGTTCGTCGCCTCGCGCGCCGTGTCGCTCCACGGGATCCACGCTTGCTCGTCGAACGGCACGACGAGCGGCGCGTCGCCCAGCAGGAGTTCGCCGCCGGCGAGCCGCAGGGTCTCGCCCGCGTGGCCGACGATGCGACCGAAGCTCGCTGCTCCATCGTCGTCGCGCACGGCGACCAGCGCACCGCGCGCGAGCGGGCGCTCCTTGGTCGCCGTGGACGCGGGACGCACGTAGGCGACCTCCCCCGCGCGCAGCGCCGGCCACATCGCGTCGTCGCGCGCGCGGACGAACTCGCCCGGGAAGGCGCCGAGCACGAGCGCCACGGCGGCGACCAGCGCGCCGACGACGACGAAGCGGCGCATCCGTCGCATGGTGCTCGCGGGCGCGCCTCAGCGCGGACGGCGCCACGCCGAAGGCGGCCAGACCACGGCGACGGGCCGCCCGACCAGTTCCGCCAGCGGCGTGGGGCCCCAGTGCCGGCCGTCGCGCGATTGGAACGAGGCGTCGCCCAGGAGGAAGCACTGGTCCGGCCCGAGAGGCAGGTCGCGCTGCACCGCGTGCGTCCCCGCGGGCTGCCAGTGCAGATCGCGCTCGACGCGCAGGCGACGCACTTCGCCGGCGCCCGCGACGAAGCGCAGCAGCGCGCGCGGCGGGTACGAGCGCCCTTCCTGCGCCTGGTCGGCGCGATGGAGGCGCCATCCGAGCGGCGCGATGGACGCGAGCTCGGTCCCGTCCACATGCAGGTCGGCGCGGCCGTCGCGCACGGAGAACTCGATCCGCTGCGACGCGCCGGGGGCAGCGGCCTTGCCGGTGGCGCGCGCGCGCGTCGTCCACTCGGGCTCGCTCGGCTCGGCGGCCGCCGTGGCGAGCGCGGCGAGCAGTTCGCCGCCGCGACGCTCGAGCCGCGCGCGCAGCGCTTCGCCGCGCTGGCGCAATTGCAGCTCGAAGATCGCGTCGCCTCCGGCGGCGAGCTCGCAGGCGACGCGCAAGTCGGCGACTTCGTGCGGGCCGCGCACGCGCTCGGGCCGGCTCCACCCGTCGTCGACCGAGTCGAGGCGCAACGGCCCGCTGCCGGCGTCGCCGCGCAACGCGCCCGCGGCATCCGTCCAGCCCGAGGGCACGCTCCACGCGGCCGCGAACGGCTCCTTGGCGCTGTCGGCGACCTCGATCCAGAGCTCGTCGTCCTCGCTCGCGCGCCGCGGCGCGCCGTCGATGTACAAGTCGCCGGCGGACACGCGCACCGTCTCGCCCGGAAGGCCGACCACGCGCTTGACCACGGGACGGGCGGACTCGGACTCGCGCGCCACCACGAGTTCGCCAGCTCGCGGCGGAGCGTCGTCGAGCAGCACGAGCACCCACTCGCCGGTGCGCAGCGTCGGTTCCATGGAGCCCGACTCGACGCGACGGACGTCTGCCAGGAACGCCCGGACGAAGAGCAAGGCGGCGACGACGACCGCGCCGGTCCACAGCCAGCGTCGCGCGTGGTGCAGGCGACCCGGCGCTTGGCTCATGCGTGGACGGGCCGCGCGACGGGCGGCGCCGCTGGCGCCGACGGACGAGCGCTCGGCGCGGGGAAGAGCTCGGCGTGCAGGGCGCGCGCGGCGCGTTCCAGCTGCGCCTCGGCCACGACGAAGGCCTGGCTCGAGACGCGCGCGCCGACGCAAGCCTCGTGCACGGCGACTCCGGCGTTCGCGAGCGCCGCCAAGGCGCGCGCGGCGAGCGAGCCGTCGCCGCCGAGGTCGCGGCCCACCACGGCGACCAGCGACAAGTCGCGTTCGATGCGCGCGCGACGTCCGAGCGCGGCGACCAGCGCCTCGAGGCCGGCGCACGGCGCCACGTGCACGACGGCGCGATCGCCCGCGGTCGACACGAGGCCGGGCTCGACCTGGTGGCGCGCCATGAGCGCGAACAAGTCGGCGAGGCAGGCGCCGCGCGGCTCGAGCGGGCCAATGGCGACTTCGAGGCGCAGCAGGCGGCGCCGCGCCGCGAGACCCACCGCCCCGACCGGACGCGAGGCGGTCTCGAGCACCGTGCCGGCGGCCGCGGGCGCGCGCGCGTCGAGGATGCGTACGCTGACGTTGGCGCGTTGCACGGGCGCCAGCGCCGCGCCGTAGACGACCTCGGCGCCGTGGAAGGCGTATTCGGCGGCGTCGGCTAGGCCCAGCCGTTCGACGGTGCGCGCCTCGGGCACCAGCTCCGGATCGGCGGTCATCATCCCCGAGACGGTCTTCCACAACTGCAGCTCGGCGGCCCCCACCGCCTCGGCCAGCAAGGCGGCCGTGAGGTCGGAGCCGTTGCGGCCCATCGTCGTCAGGTTGCCGCGCGCGTCGCGGGCGAGGAACCCGGTGACGACCGGCACGCCGGCGACTTGCTCGAGCGCGGCGCGGATCTTGTCGGCTTGGCCCGGCAGCGGGCGCGCGTCGCCGAAGTTGCTGTCGGTGACGAGGCCGATGTCGTAGGCGTCGATCGGGGTGGCGCGCAGTCCGGCGGCCTTCAAGGCGTGCGCGACGACCCGCGCGCTCATGCGTTCGCCCATGGCGAGGATGTGGTCGAGCTCGCCGGGCGCCAGGCGCCCGCGACGGCGCACGTCCTCGAGGACTGAGTACAACTCGAGGAAGTAGCGGTCCAGGAGCTCGGGATCGAGGCCGAGCTGGTGCAGGATCGAGCGGTGGCGGATGCGCACCCGGTCGCCCTCGACGTGGCCCTCGGCCGCCGAGCGGGCGATGG
>JBEBCR010000445.1:0-5501 GCA_041157565.1 Planctomycetota bacterium
GCAGCTCGCGGGCGACCTCATGCCGGCCGAGGACCCCGACCAGCGCGCCGCCAACCTGGTGGCCACCGGCTACCTCGCGCTCGGCCCGAAGAGCCACAACGCGCGCGACAAGCGCCAGTTCATGCTCGACGTGGCCGATGAGCAGATCGACGCGCTGTCGCAGGGCATGCTCGGCTTGACGATCGCGTGCGCGCGCTGCCACGACCACAAGTTCGATCCCATCCCTATCGAGGACTACTACTCGATGGCGGGGATCTTCGTCAGCACCGAGACCCGCTACGGCACGCAGAAGAGCCAAGGCAACGACCATCCGAGCGAGTTGATGGCTTTGCCGGCCGAAGCGCGCCTGCCCGATGGTCCGACCATGCCGGCCACCGTGCGCACCGCCCTCGAGCGCGTGCGCGGCGTGACCGAGCGCCAAGCCGAGCGCGCCGCCGAGGACAACATGCAGGCGCGCACCGGCGTCGATGCGCGTCCTGACGCGGTCAATCGCGTGCGCCAGCGCGCCTTGGAGCAACAGGGCAAGGTGCTCGACGAGCTGCTGTCGCGCTACGACGAGGACGGGCGTTCGAACGCCAAGAACCGCGTGGCCATGGGGGTCGTCGATGGCAAGGTGCGCGACATCGCGGTGTTGAAGCGCGGCGAGCTCGACAAGCCGGGCGAGATCGCGCCGCGCGGCTTCTTGTCGGTGCTCGAGCCCTATGGCGAACCCGCGATCGGCACGGGCAGCGGTCGGCTCGAGCTGGCGCGTTGGATCGCCACCGAATCGAATCCCCTGACGGCGCGCGTGTGGGTCAACCGCGTCTGGTCGCACCTCTTCGGCGACGGCATCGTGCCGACCGTCGACAACTTCGGCCTTGGCGGACAACGCCCGGAACACCCCGAGTTGCTCGACTGGCTCGCGGGCGCGTTGGTCGAGGAGGGCTGGTCGACCAAGAAGCTGGTGCGGCGCATCGTCTTGTCGCGCGCCTATCGATTGGCGTCCCAGGACGATCCGCGCCATCTGGCGCGCGACCCCGAGGTCGTCGCGCTATGGCGCTTTCCCGAGCGGCGCCTCGAGGCCGAGGCCATCCGCGACTCGATGCTCTTCGCGGCCGGCTTGCTGCAGACGGCTCCGCCCGTGGGCTCGAACGCGGCCTTCCTCGAGGGTGTGTTGCGCAACGAACTGGTTCTCGAACTGGTCGCCGATCGTCGTCCGGTGCGTTCGTTGTACCTGCCGATCGTGCGCGACCACTTGCCGGAGAGCTTGGCGGTGTTCGACATGGCCGATCCGTCGTTCGTCGTCGGCAGACGCGAAGAGACGAACGTCGCCACGCAGGCCCTGTTCCTGATGAACGACCCGACCGTCATCGAGGCCAGCGACGCCTTGGCGAAGTCGTTGCTGCAAGTCGCAGGCGACGATGCGGCGCGCATCGAGGCGGCCTTCGTGCGCACCTTGGGCCGCAAGCCCAGCGCGAGCGAACAGCAGGCCGTGCAGCGCTTCCTGGCCGACTTCGACGCGCCTCTGCAACAGCGCACTGGACCGCCTGCGCGGCGGTTGCCGCGCGAACGGCTGGGGCAACCCACGCCGCCCGACGCGCGCACGCAAGCTTGGTCGGCCTTCGTGCAGACCCTTTTCCAAGGCGCCGAGTTCCGCTTCCTCGGGTGAGCGTGGACGCGCGCACCAGCCCACGCACACGCGACACGCACAGCACGAGCACCACGCCATGAACGAATCCCGCCGGCACGATCAACCGCCCTGCGACCGTCGCGATGCCTTGCGCTTGGGTGCGCTGGGCTTTGGTTGGCTCGCCTTCCAAGGGATGCTGGCCGAGTCGGCCTTGGCGCGCCCGACGCTCGCACGCGGCGCGCAGGACGCGGCTGCGCTCGACCCGCTCGCCCCGCGCGCTGGACACCACGCGGCGCGCGCCAAGCGCGTCATCTTCCTCAACATGTCCGGCGCTCCGTCGCATGTGGACACCTTCGACCACAAGAGCGCCTTGAAGCGCGACGACGGCAAGACCATCTCCGGCCAGTTCCGCCAAGGCGCCAAGCTGCTTGCCAGTCCTTGGGAGTTCCATCCTTCCGGCAAGAGCGGCTTGATGATCAGCAGCTTGCTGCCGCAACTGGCCAAGCAAGCCGACAAGTTGTGCTTGTTGCACGGCATGCAGACCGAGGTGCCGGCGCACCCGCAGGCGCAGTTGAAGCTGCACACGGGTTCGTTCCAATTCGTGCGGCCTTCGCTCGGTGCGTGGACGCTGTACGGCCTGGGCACGACCAACCGCAACTTGCCCGGCTTCGTCACCATCAACCCGCCCGGCGGAAGCGCACAGCAACACGGCAGCGCATTCCTTCCGGCGACCTTCCAAGGCAT
Source organism: Planctomycetota bacterium (assembly GCA_041157565.1). Lineage (GTDB taxonomy): Bacteria > Planctomycetota > UBA1135 > UBA1135 > SXXH01. The sequence continues at coordinate 2,354 of JBEBCR010000445.1, forward strand.
GCCTGTGGCCGGCGCTGGCCGCGTGGCGCGCGCCGCTTCGGAGCCGGTGGCCAACACCGCCAACGCGCGCCTCGATCGCGACGCGCAGCGCAAGCAGCTCGACTTGCTGCAGAAGTTGAACCGCGAGTATCTGAAGCGCGAACGCGGCGACGACCAGGTCGAAGGCGTCATCGAGAGCTACGAATTGGCCTTCCGCATGCAAAGCGAGCTGCCTGCGTTGCTTGACGTGTCGAAGGAGAAGCGCGAGACCTTGGACTTGTACGGCATCGGCGGCGAGGACACCGACGCTTTTGGACGCCAGTGCTTGATGGCGCGCCACCTTGCCGAGGCGGGCGTGCGCTTCGTGCAGATCCACCAAGGCGGCTGGGACCACCACCGCAACCTGCGCAACGACTTGGCCGAAAGCTGTCGCAAGATCGACCAACCGGTCGCGGCGTTGCTCGCCGATTTGGACCAGCGCGGCTTGCTCGCCGACACCTTGGTCGTGTGGAGCGGCGAGTTCGGCCGCACGCCGTACGCGCAAGGCACGGATGGTCGCGACCACAACCACAAGGGCTTCACCGCGTGGCTCGCCGGTGGCGGCGTCAAGGGCGGCTACTCGCACGGCGCCACCGATGAACATGGCATCGAGGCGGTCGAGGGCCGCATGCAGATCCACGACTTGCACGCCACGATCCTGCACCTCTTGGGGCTCGACCACGAACGGTTGACCTACAACCATGCCGGGCGCGACTTCCGCCTGACGGATGTGCACGGCAGCGTCGCGCGCGAGATCCTCGCCTGACGGCCTCGTCGGAAGAGGTCGCGGCAGCAGTCCGACGGCCTTGCGTTCCCGGCGCGACTCCAAGAGTCCGGTGCGTGGAATGGACCAGCAAACCAGCCGGCGCGGCGGCGCAGGTCGATACCCGGACCTCTTTCTGTGGTCTTGCATCCGCGGCCAGCATCGGGGCGAATCTTGGGACCATGTCCAGCCTGAAGATGCGCCCTCTGCAAGTCGCCCACGCCTGCTTCCTGCCTGTCGTCCCGCTGCTTTGCTGCCTTGGCGGCGCCCGCGCCCAGTCGGCGCAGTTCATCCCCATTGCCGGCACCTCCGCCACCCCCGGGTCCAACGGCAACGGCTGCTACGTAAACAGCCAACCACGCCTCAGCGCTGACGGCGGCACGGTGGGCTTCACCTCGTACAGAGGCGGCGTCAGCACCGGCGCCGTGCCGTACGACTACGCGATCTGGACCCAGAACGGCGGCACGGAGGTGATCGCTCCCAGCACGAGCTACGGCGAGAACTTCGGCTGGGGCATCTGGGGCCTCTCCGGTGATGGCACGCTCGCGTGCGGCTCCAACTGGATCTGGCGGCGGGTCGGCGGTTACCAGTCGCTCGACAGCACGCTCAATGCGCAGTTTCCGTCGGTCGGCTACTCGGTCCTCTTCGGCTGCAGTCAGGACGGTTCGGTGTTGGCCGGTTGGCGCGAGGGCACGGTCGGGATTCCAGCCGGTGGCGGCGACTACTTCCGTTGGCAGTTGCCGCAGGGCGCTCCGCAGTTGCTGCCGCGCGACGCGCAGCACCCGGAGGGTTACTTCACCTTCAACTGCGTCAGCGGTGATGGCAGCGTGGTCGGCGGCCAGACCTACCGGTCGGACGCGACCTACGGCCAGACCTACGCCGCCGCGCTGGTGACTCCGGCCGGCACCACCCTGCTGACGCCCGAGAGCGCGGGCAACGCCACGATCCTGCGCGACTTGTCCTTCAACGGCGGCGTCGCGGTGGGACAAGTCAGTCCCGGCGGCCCTCTCGGCGGCTTCGCGCTGGAGTCTTTCCGCTGGAGCGCCGCGAATGGGCTGGAGGTGCTGCCCACGCCCGGCACGACGAGCGCGGCGCATGCCTGCGATTCCTCTGGCAACACGGTCGTCGGCGCCTACCTGAGTTTCGGCACCGCCGGCACCCGCGCCTATGTCTGGCGCGCCGGCAGCGGCGCGACCGATCTGCAGGTTGAGTTGACCAACACCTACGGTCTGGGCAGCGCACTCCAGGGCTGGACGCTGCTTTCCGCCACTGACGTGTCCGCAGACGGCAGCGTGATCGTCGGCCAAGGCGTGAACCCGAGCGGGTGCGAGCAAGTCTTCCTCGTGCGCTTGCCGCCGGATCCTTCCACGCCGACGACCTTGTGCGCGGGCGACGGCTCCGCCGGCACGACGCCGTGCCCGTGCGGCAACTCCGGCGCCACCGGCAACGGCTGCGCCAACTCGGTCAACCCCTCCGGTGCGCGGCTCGCGGCCATCGGCCAAGCGCGCCTCGCCGCCCCTTCGCTGCAACTGTTCGGCAGCGGCATGCCCAACGCGACGGTCTTGTACTTCCAGGGCACCGCGGTGCTCTCAGGTGGCGCTGGCGTGGCCTTCGGCGACGGCCTGCGCTGCGCCGGCGGCACGGTCGTGCGCTTGCGCACGCGCCAGAACAGCGGCGGGGGGTCCATCGTCCCCGCCGCCAACGAACCCACGCTGGCCGTCCTCGGGTCGATCCCCGCCAATGGCGGCACACGCCTCTACCAAGCCTGGTACCGCAACAGCGCGACGTACTGCACGCCAGCCTCGTTCAACCTGACGAACGCGGTCTCGGCGACGTGGACGCCGTGATGCGGCGTCCACCAGCGCCTGCCGGCCGGGCTATCCGCCCGAGCGGTCATTCGCCTTTGGCCAAGACGAAGCCGGCGAGCGCCACGGAGCATTCCCGTGGCCCTCGCCGGCTTGCACAGGCGCCGTCATCGGCGCCGACGATTCAAGGGCAGTTCACGGTCAACGTCGTGATGCCGTTGGACAGCACGCGGTTGGCGACGTCGTAGGCTTGCAACCAAACAGTGCTGCCCCCAGGCACGGTGGTGCCCACGGGCGATTGCTGCCAATAACCCAAGGTGCCCACGGCGGATCCCGCGTGGTTCAGGGTCATCGTCTTCAGGATGCGCACAGGCCCCGACAGCAGCAGGAATCCTGCTTCCGTCGCCACGGGGCCGCCGCCCGTCCTCGACGCCAAGATCTGAACCGTGGCGTTCGGTCGTCCATGCGCGAGCGTGATCGTGGTCGGAGCCGAGACGCACAGGGGTCCGATGTTCAGCGTCATGCTGGGTGACTCGCTGAGTTGGTGCCAGAATTCCGCCGA
>JBEBCR010000446.1:0-3541 GCA_041157565.1 Planctomycetota bacterium
CTCCGCGGCGGCCGCCCGCGCATTGGTGCGCGCTCGGTCCGCCGCGCGCCGCCCCGGCGCGCCGCGGCCGGGGGTGCATTGGGGCGCGCGACTCGCTAGGCTCCACGCAGCCGCGCACCCCCGATGACTCCCGCCACCTCGACCCAGCCCTACCAGCGCATCCTCCTCAAGCTGTCCGGCGAAGCCCTGGGCGATTCCAAGCTCGGGCACGGCCTCTCCGCCGAGGCGGTGCACTCGACCGCCGCGCAGGTCGCGCGCGTCGCGGGGCTCGGCGTCGAGGTCGCCATCGTGTGCGGCGGCGGGAACATCCTGCGCGGGGCCGAGTTCGCCAAGCTGGGCGGCTCGCGCGCCTCGGCCGACTACATGGGCATGCTCGGCACCGTGATCAACGCCTTGGCCCTCTCCGAGGCCATCGAGAAGCACGGCGTCGAGACGCGCGTCATGACCGCGCTCGAGATCCACGCCGTGGCCGAGCCCTTCGTGCGCAGGAAGGCGCTCTCGCACCTCGAGAAGGGCCGCGTCGTGCTCCTGGCGGCAGGCACCGGCAACCCGTTCTTCACCACCGACACCGCGGCCGCGCTGCGCGCCACCGAGCTCTCCTGCGAAGTGCTCCTGAAGGCCACCAAGGTCGACGGCATCTACGACGCGGACCCGAAGAAGGTCGCCGGCGCCTCGCGCTTCGACGAGCTGACCTACATGGACGTGCTGTCCCGCGGCCTGAAGGTCATGGATGGCACCGCCATCACGCTGGCCATGGAGAATCGGCTGCCGGTCGTCGTCTTCGACATGTTCGCCGAAGGCAACCTCGAGCGCGTCGTGCGCGGCGAGAAGATCGGCACGCGCATCCGGAGTTGAACCACATGAGCAGCCAACTGATCCTGAAGGACACACGCGAGAAGATGGACAAGTCGCTGGCGCACCTCGTCGACCAGCTGCGCCAGATCCGCACCTCGCGCGCCTCGCCCGCGCTGGTGGAGGGCATCCGCGTCGACTACTACGGCACGCCCAGCCCCATCTCGCAGGTGGCGCAGATCTCCGTGCCCGAGCCGCGCCAACTGGCGATCAAGCCCTTCGACGCCTCGATGCTCAAGGAGATCGAGAAGGCGATCCAGAAGAGCGACCTCGGCGTCACGCCGCAGTCCGACGGCAAGATCCTGCGCCTGACCATGCCGCCGCTCTCGGGCGACCAGCGCAAGAAGTACGCCGCGCGCGTCAAGGACCTCGCCGAGGAGGCGCGCGTCTCGATGCGCAACACCCGGCGCGACGAGAACAAGCGCGCCGACGCGCTGTTCAAGGACTCCAAGATGACCGAGGACGAGCACAAGAAGTGCCTCGACGACATCCAGAAGTGCCTCAAGGAGTACGAGGACAAGGTCGGCGGCGTGCTCGACAAGAAGACCGCCGAGGTCATGGAGAACTGAGCCCGCCGGCGTCCTTCGCGACCTCCTCGGCGGGAGCCGGAGCCGCGCCCGCGCCCGTCGCGGGCGCGCTCGTTCCAGCGCCGGCTTCGCGCGCGCCGCTGGTGCTATACTCCCCGGCGATGCGCTCCATCGCGGCCCTCGTCGCGCGCGCCGCGCTGGCGGCGCTCCCCGTCCTGTGCGGCGCGTGCGGCGTCCAGGTGCCCGAGGAGCCCGCGTGGTCCGCCACCACGCTCGCGCCCCGCGCCGATCCGCTCGCCCCGGCTCCGGACGCGCCCGTGTGGATCGGCTCCGGCAACCGCACCGTGCGCGAGACGCGCCTCGCCGCGCCCATGGTCGCCGCCTCAGGCGGTCGCGCGTGGAGCCTCGGCTTCCCGCACCAAGGCCTCGCCGCGGGCGAGCTCGAGCTGCACGTGGGCTTCGACGGGACGGAGGCGCTGCGCGCGCGCTTCGTGCTGTCCGTCGATGGCGTCGAAGCGGCGCGACGCGAGGTCGCCAGCGACCCGGGCGGCTCGAGCTGGCTCGGTTGGCGCGTGCCCGCTCCGCGCGAATCGGCCGCGCTCGAGCTGCGCGTCGAACTGCTCGAGGGCGGCGCGCAGGCGGCGCACCTGGCGCGTCCGGCGACGCGGGTCGCGCGCGCGAGCCAAGGCGAGCGTCCTCCGCGCGGCGTGCTGCTGCTTTCGATCGACACCCTGCGTCCCGATCGGCTGGGCGCATGGGGCTCCACCAAGGGCTTGTCGCCGCGCCTCGACGAACTGGCGGCGCGCGGCGTCGTGTGGGAGCGCGCCTTGTCGAGCGCGCCGTGGACCTTGCCGAGCTACGCCAGCTTGTTCACGGCGCGCACGCCGCTCGCGCATGGCGCGGGTCTCGTCAAGAAGCGCCAGGAGGCGTGGCCCGACGCGGGCGATGCTTCGAACGAGCTGACGCGGCTCGCCGACGCCTTGCCGACCTTGGCGGAGCAGTTCCAGCGCGCAGGCTGGGCCACGGCGGGCCTGCACGCCTCGCCCTTCCTCGAGCCGCCATCCGGACTCGCGCGCGGCTTCGACTTGTGGCAGCGCCACGCCATCCGCGCCGACGCCGGCGTCGAGCGCGCCTTGGCGTGGATCGAGGAGCGCGGCGACGAGCCGTGGTTCCTCTTCCTGCACCTGATCGATCCGCACCTGCCGTACGCGCCGCCCGAGGAGTACATGCGGCGCCACGCGGGCGTCGGAGTGGCCGACCTGCAAGCCGAGCAGTTCGAGGTCGACATCCTGCGCAAGGGCGAGCCGGAACCGGCGCTGAAGAAGCTGCTGCTCGACCTGTACGACGCCGAGGTCGCATGGACCGACGCGCAGGTCGGACGCCTGCTCGACGGGTTGCGCGCGCGCGGCGTGCTCGACGAGATCGTCGTGGCGCTGCACTCCGACCACGGCGAGGAGTTCTGGGAGCACGGCGGGTTCGAGCACGGACACGCGCTCGTCGAGCCCGTGCTGCACGTGCCGCTCTTCGTGGCGGCGCCAGGCCTCGCGGCGCGGCGCGTGGCCGATCGCGTGCGCTCGTTCGACCTCGGCCCCACGCTGCTCGAACTGGCGCGGCTCGGCCCCATCCCGGGGGCCGAGGGGCGAAGCCTGCTGTCCGGAGAGCCCGGTCCGCGCGAGGTCGACGCCGAAGCCCTCTTGTACGGCGGCGTCGAGTGCAAGGCGCTCTACGCCGGCGACGTGCGCCTCGTGTGGGCCGCCAGCGCCGCGCCGGTGCTGGCCTCGGATCCCGGCGACGCGCCGCTTGGCGACGCCACGCTGCGCCAAGAACTTAGGCGCAGGATGCTGCAGCGCGTCGAGCGCCTGCGACCCGCCCTGACCGGCGAGGCGGCGCGCCACAGCAACGAGACGCTGCGCGAGTTGCGCTCCATCGGCTACACGGGCCTCGACGGGGGACGTTGAGCGCCGCGCGGAGCGCCTTTGCGCGCGGGGGCTGGCGACTGTATCCTCGCGCCCTCGCTCGCCAAGCTTGGCGATGCGGCGAGGGCGCGTAGCTCAGTCGGTAGAGCAACTGGCTTTTAACCAGTAGGTCGAAGGTTCGATCCCTTCCGCGCTCACTTTCCTCGCCATCGGCGCCCGCCCTCGTCCCTGTGGCGGTCGCCGTGG
>JBEBCR010000447.1:0-4049 GCA_041157565.1 Planctomycetota bacterium
AGATGATGCGCGACATCGGCGTCGAGGACGACCGCCACCCGTTCCATGCGGAGCACCACCATGCTCCCCGGCGCAAGTCTGCGCGCAAGCCCGCCAAGCGACGCAAGTAGCCGTCATCGGACCACTCGAGGTGCCAGCCATGGCGGAATGCTCGAGTGGTCATGGATTGGGGTCGATCCTGTCGGCGTGGAACCCAAGCCCGGCAGCAACCAGCACGCCCTGCGCCAAGCGAAGCCCTTCAGGTCGCGTCGCCAAGAAGCACTGGTAGGGCTGCTCTTGACCGCCTAGGCCAACGCGCTGGCCGTTGGCCTGCGGATCAACGCCTCGCGACGCAGCCAGGCCCGCACCCATGAATCGGCGCTGCCTCCTGCAAGTGTCCTCGGCCTCGCTCGCGACCGCCTGCACCAGCGGAGTTCGTGTCATGCCACCGGCAACGCTCATGCCCGTCGTGTTCGTGTCCCATGGGGCGCCCACCATGGCGTTGGATCCCGTGGCGGCGCGCGACTTCGGCGCGCTGGGACGCGCTGTGCCGCGCCCCGCGGCGATCCTCGTCTTGTCGGCGCATTGGTTGGAGTCGCCTCCGACCGTGGGCACGCGCACGACGCGCAAGTTGCTGCACGACTACAGCGGCTTCCCGACCGAGTTGCGGCAGGTGCGCTATCCCGCCCCCGCCGCGGCGGCTCTGGCGCAGGATGTGCTGCGACTGGTGCCCGGTTCGCGCGTCGACGACGAGCGCCCTTGGGACCATGGCGTGTGGACGCCGCTGGTGCACATGCAGCCCGCGGCGGATGTGGCGGTGCTGCAGTTGTCGGTGCCATGGCGGCTACCACCCGAACGCTTGCACCAACTGGGTCGGCAACTCGCACCGCTGCGTGCGCAAGGCGTGTTGATCCTCGCCAGCGGCGGGATGGTGCACAACTTGGGCCAACTCGCCTGGGGGCGCCCCGACGCGCCGGTGCCGAAATGGGCCAGCGAGTTCGAGGCATGGACTCGCGCGCAGCTCGTGGGGCACGACCACGACCGATTGGCGACGTGGCGCGAACGCGCTCCGGGCTGCGCGCTGGCGCATCCGAGCGATGACCACTTCGTGCCGCTGCTGGTCGCCGCCGGCGCCGCCACCATCGATGCACCGTCTGTCTCGTTCCCCATCGAGGGCTTCGAGCTGGGTTCGCTCAGCCGGCTCGCGGTGCGCTGGGGCTGAGGCGCAGGCCTCAGCGTGGCGCGAGCAAGCCCTGCGACAAGAGCCAACCACCAAGGCCTTCGGCGATGATGGCATGGCCTTCGGCGGTCGGATGGCTCTCGTCGAGGCGCAAGCTCGCGGGCGACTTGCCACTGGCCGCCAACGGCTTGGTCGCGTCGAAGGCCGCGAAGCCCAAGGCGCGCGCTTGTTGCATCACCTGCGCATGGAGATCGGCGTACGCGTACGAGGGCCAGTCCTCCAAGGGCGCCAAGAGCGGCGTGAGCACGAGGACCACCGGGACTCCGCGCTCCGCGCAGACGGCTTGGATGCGCTGCAGCTCCGCCACGGTGTCGCGCCACGGCTCCCCTGCCGTGTTGTGGTAGCACCTCAGCAAGTCGCCACCGCCAAGTTCCTCGATGCGCGACTTGCGCCGCGCATAGGCGATGCGTCGCAGGATCTCCGAGTGCTGCCACCACTCCGGCGCGTGGAAGTGGTTGCGCAACTGTTGGACAGGCTCCCACTCCGGATCATTGAGGAAGTAGCCCACGACCACGAGATCCGGCTGCAAAGGCAGCAGCTTGTGCTCCAGCGCCAAGCGTTCCTCGCGCGTGCCATAGCCGCTGACCGCGCAGTTGAGCACCTCGACGCGTCGTCCAGGCAGCGCCGACTCGAGCCGCCGCTGCAAGTGCGCGCTCCAAGTCTGGTCGTCTTCGACGCCGAAGCCGAACGCGACCGAATCTCCCAGCACGCCGATGCGCAACGAACCCGCGACGCGCACGGGATCCGGCTCCGGCGCGCGCATGCCGAGGGAATTGGTGCGCACGCGTGTTTCGCGATGCACGAGATCGGCATGCGGCGCCAGCTCGTAGTCGAGGCCTTCGATGCTGGCTGGGCGGTGGAGCAAGCCGGCCCATGCCTGCTGGCCCACGTTGCGCGGCGGCTGGCGATACAAGAAGGGCGACCACGCCGCCAAAGCCAAGTCGGCCGCCACCAAGCAAGCCAGCGCGACGAACAACAGCAGGGCTGACTTGCGCGGGTGCACAGGCGAATCCTACGCCAGCTGGCGCGGACGACCAAGGGCCGCGGTCCAACCGGCGAGCCGGTCACTCACGGGAACCAGCGTGGCTGCCCAAGCGCGACGCCTGCGGTTGGAGCAACCACCCGCAGGCGTCGCGCGATTTCAGGGCAACAGCTTGAACTGCAAAGGCGCATCCATCTTGGACGACTTGACGGAGGCGACGGCCGTGACGACGCGGTCCCTCGTCGAGACGCGAATGTCCCCCAACTGGCCGAAGCTGGAAGTCGACACTGGTCGCATCCAGTCGCGGTAGGCGACTTGCCCGTCCTGGTCGGTGAACTGCACCTCGATGGAATCGATGGATACATCCGGGTGACGCCTCTCGACCCACAAGGACTTCAAGACGATGTGATCGTCGCGTGTCTCCAACGGCGTGTAGGCCACGCTCCAGTTCGCATCGTCGACGACGGTCCGGTACTCGAAGTCCGGCCGTTCGTAATGGCGTCCAGGGGTGTCGCAGCCCGCCGCCGCGACAAGAAGGCACGCCACTCCAAGGCGACTCGCGAAGTTCGTCATGTGGGCACTCATTGGAAGCGCAACTTCCACCAATACACCGCATCGTGCTCGTATTGGAGCGAGGTGCCCGCTTCCCAAACACCCAAGGCGATCGAGTGCGCCGGGAGGAACCCCAAGTCCTTGGGGATCGACGCCACCCATGTCGTGCCGCTCTGCGTCAACGGGAAGACATGCGTCGCGGCCAAGGTTTCGTAGCGCAACTCGGCATGCGCCACATGGGCCACATGGCGCAAGTTGCTCGCATGCTCGTCCGGGACGGAATCGTTGGCGACGGTGACGATGTACTGCGAAGAAGTCTCCGCGACCGAAGCGCGCAAGGCGTGCATGTGATCGAGCTCGGTCAAGATGGTCGTGGCCGAAGGCGCTTGGCTCCGGACCGCGGCGGGTCGCGCGGGTGCACCTTGTTGGGCGGCGAAGGCGGATGCTTCGGCCTCGATCAAGGCCAGCAACCCGACGGCTTCTTCCGCCGTTGGCGCTTCGGCTTGACGCACGTACAGGCGCGACAAGGTCACGGCGGACGCAGACGCGCCGAGCAGGACGATGGAGGCGATGACGATGTGGTTGAGCTTCATGGTTCGTGTTGCTTGGTGAATGGTGTTGCGAGTTGACGAATGTGCAGGACGCAAGATGTTCATCCCGGGAGCTTGTATGCCCCCCCCGTCGACTTGATGGGCCGCTTGTTGCCGTTGGAGTCCTGCTCGAACGCTTCGACCTGCCAACGCAACGTGGCGCCGGCGTATTGCGAGGCCTGATTCACGTTGACCGTGCCTTGGCAGAATTCGTTGCCGGGGTTGGCTGCCATGTCGAGGTCATGCGGCTCGCCAGGATCGCGCGTGCCGTTGTTGTTGGTGTCGATGTACCACTCCGCCTTGCAGTCGACGAGCTCCGGACAATGGGTGTTCAGTCGCTTGATGCAAAAGCCAGTCACAGTCGCGGAGTTGCCGAGCACATCGATGTTGACTTCGCCATTGATGATCTCAAAGCACTCGTCGCGCCGGCCACTTGAGGTCCCGGCGCAAGCGCCGATCACCAAGCCGCCCAGCACGACGGACGCGAGAGCAGAGGAACGAGACATGTGCATTTGCATGGAACACACCTCTGGAAAACACCGCTTGAGGGGGGTCGCCTGCGCCAAACCAGCACGGGCGGGAGGCGCGAACATGCTCCGCCTCCTGAGGAAGGTGTATCCACCGTGTCCCAACGGCGCAACCCCGGGGATGCGGGAAGGTGCTTGGCCACTTTCGATCCCGAGATTGGGAGGAGCGACCAGTGACC
>JBEBCR010000448.1:0-12684 GCA_041157565.1 Planctomycetota bacterium
GCCGGCTCGTCGGCCGGCTCGCCGCGCAGCGCGCGACCGCCGAGCGTGCCGTCCGGCAGGCGCTCCAACGCCCACCAGACGCCGCCGGTGATCTTCTTGGGGTCCAGCTTGATGGTGTTCAGTTCCATGGCATGAGTCTCTAGCTAGCTGTCAGTCCCAACGCTGGAGCCGCACCGTGCAGCTCTCCGTCGGGTCCTTGTAGGCGGTGACGCTGATGTTCTTGAACACGTCGGTGTTGTTGCCCTGCGTCGGGCTGTTGACGTCCGAGAACTTGACCTGCGGCAGGCTGATCGACCAGCCGCGGTTGTTCGCGTCGATGGCCGCGAACCACAGGTCGGTCGGCGTGTTGCCGGCGAAGGCGTTGTGGTCGGTCCAGTCGGCCAGGTAGGCCGTCACCGAGCCGGTCGCGCCGAAGAAGCCGCGAGCCATGCTGACCGGGCCCAGGCTGCCGATCTGCTCACGCGCGCGCGCGTTGTTCGTCAGGTTGAGCGTCAGGCTCTGCGCAGCGTAGTCCGCGCCACCGACGCGGATTTCGGCGACGCCGATGGGGTCGAGCGTCGGGTGCGTCGCGGCGGCGGTGTACGTCGCGCCGGCGATGAACACGTCAGTCGTGCCCGTGTTGTTGTCGGCGCGCGTGCTGCTCTGCGCCTCGATGCCCAGCGTGACCGTGGCCAGCTGGCCGATGGCAAGGTTGAGGTCCATCGTGTTGATGACGCAGCCGGTGTAGATCTGCGCCTTCTGCAGATCGAGGTGCGCGACCTCGATGGTGAAGCTCGGCGTCGAGGTGCCGTTCGTCGCGCGAGCGCCGCGCGTGACCGTGACGTTGCCGGCGCTGCCTGCGAAGTTGGCAACGGCATCGACCGTCAGCGTCAGCGCGACGACCGCGGTCACTCGGTAATAGCCCATGTCCGCAGCCGTGCCACCGGACAGCTTCACGATGTCGCCGACAACAAAGTCAGTCGTGAAGTCACCCGAAGCGCGCGTGACAGTCTTGGCCGCAGCCGTCGTCGTGCAGCTCGCCACCGTCGCGGCCGCCGTGTACGCCGACGCCGACAGCAGGCCGAGCAGCGCGTCGCTCAGGCCCTCGCCGGCGGGGCTGTAGCGCAGCTCAAGCGGGATCGTGCCGCCGGCAGCCTTCGACAGACGCACCAGGTCGTCGACGTTGCGGTCGGGGTTGATCACGTTCGACTGGACGTAGCCGAGCCGGTCGGCCAGGCCGGAGCCGGTGACCGGAAGGACGTCGAACGCCGGGTTCGGCGACGGCGTCACGCCGTAGGAGCCTTCTGCGACAATCGAAACGCGGATTCTGGAGCCGTCAGCCATGGTTATGCGGTGAAGTCAGTGAGAAACGGCACGCGAACCGTGCGGCGTGCCATCGCATCGTCGTAGTCCACCGCGCCAACCAGCGACGGCGGCGGCGTGAAGCGGACCAAGGGGGAGTTGATCGTGACGCCCTGGAAGGCGTCGAGGACGTCCTGCGCCAGCGTCAGCAGCGCAGCGTCGCCTCGCTCGCGCGGGACGAACAGCTGCGCCTCGAGCGTGCCGGTCGCGCGGAACTTGCGCGCGCCGCCCATCGTCAGCTGCTGCTCGCCGTCGATCGAGACCGTGACCACGGCGCGCGGTGTCGTCGTCGCCGGCACCGGGCCGTTGTCGTAGACGACGACCAGGCTGTTCGGCGTGGCGACCTCGGCGATGAACCGCGCGCGCACGGCCTGGATGGCGGCGGCTTGGCTCACCGGATCGACCTCAGGCGCTTGAGCGTGCCGTCAATGATCGGCTGCAGGATGCCCTGCGGCGACTGGATCGACCACGGCTTGTACTTCGGGTTCGTACCCGGCTTGCCTTGGTCGATGACGCCGATGTAAGGGACGTTGTTGGTCAGGTAGGTGATGCCCAGCTGCTGAATCCCGCGCGCGACTGCCTGGCCGCGCTGGATCGTCTTGACGCCGTTCTTGTCGATGACGTTCAGCTGCTCCCGCAAAGGAGAGCCGAAGTTGATCTGCCAGTTGCCGCGCGCGCGACCGCCGACGTAGTTCTTGCGCTTGTACGGCGGCAGACCTCGCTCGGCGCGGCCGTCTTGGATCTTCCAGTTCTGTTCGTTGCCGACTGCGGTCGCCTGCACGGCCGACGTCAGCGCCTCCAAGATTGCGATGCGCTGCACCTCGAGCGGCTTCTTGACGACGTTGGTGTCGAACCAAGCCTTGACCTCGGCGTTGAACTTCGCGGCCGACGTCACGGCGTCACCTGCCCGACCTCGCCGCAGTCGCAGCGGTAGCTCGTCGTCTGGCCGTTCAGGCTGTAGGTCTCGACCGCCACGATCTGCCAGATGACGTTGCCGGCGGTGATCCGGTCGCCCTTCTTCGGCACCAGCGCCAGGCCAAGCGCCGGGACGTACCAGGTCGCCGTGACGCTCTGGTCGAGGCCGGCGGCCCCGTAGCGGTCCAGGTCGCGCACCGGGCCCTCGGCGGTCACGCTGGCCGTGCTCGTGGTCTCCGTGACCGTGCCGTCGGCGGCGTAGGTCGTCGCGGTGCGGACGGTCAGCGTCGCCGCCTGGCCGAACAGCTCGGCAAGGTCGGCGTCCAGCTGCCGGAAGTCGTCGGCGAGACTCACAGGTCCAGCCACCCCCAGCCAGCGCCGCCCGACGTCAGGCCGGCCGACGACAGCATCCGGTCGATGATCGGGAACTGCGTCTCGGCTCGCTTGCCGCCGATGTAGGTCACCGACTTCGAGGCGCCGGACGCCGAGTTGAGGGTCTCCGACTTGATGTCGGCCCCGGTCTGCGTGCTCGGCATGATGTTCTCGCCCTGGATGTGCAGGAGCGCCAGGATCGCCGTCGCCTGCTGCAGTCGCGCCGGGATCGTCGTGGCCGGGATCGGGTTGCCGGCGGCGTCGTAGGCGTAGGCACGCGGCCAGTCGAGCGCCTGCGTCGAGCCGGCGCGGATGCCCGACCAGTAGCTGCCGTACCGGAAGTCGAGCGCGCGCGTCGCCTGCCGCAGCGCGTCCTGGTGATCGAACGGCGTCGCGGCAAGCCACGGGTCCGGGTTGCCGTAGGTCTCGTGGTACGCCGTCGCAGTAGCCTCCGAGCAGTAGCTGTTGGCCGTCGCGCTGCCCGTGCCGGTCTCGACGACGAACGGCGCGTTCTCGCTCGGCGTGTCGATGCCAGCATCTTCGCCACCGCCAGCCCCGGCACCGGGAGAGCCAGCGGCCGCACCGATCAGCGGGATGAGCGCGTCGGCCAGGTCGTAGCCGATCTGAAGGTTGGCCTCGCCGCCGTAGTGGACCGGCGGCGATTCGCTGCGCTTCAGCTCGTACTTGTCCGCGCCCGTGTTGAGGACGACGGCGACGTTGTCCTTCGAGCTCGGCAACGCCGCGATGGTCGCGCGCACGCTGTTCGCGCCGGCGGCGTTGTTGTGCCCGCTGTTGCCGCCGCTGTCGATGTGCGGCGGCGGTTGCAGCCAGACTACTGGCAAGGCCCCGCCCGTCGCGCGCGTGCTGAACAGCTCGCGGATGTCGTCGATGAACTCGCCGGCCTTGGTGGCGAACGCGTTGTAGGCCGAGGCCGTGCCCTCGTCGTTGCTTCCAAGGTCGGTGACAATGCCGACGCAGTCCGGCGAGACGCCGTAGGTCTCCAAGACCTTCGCCTTGAACAGCATCCAAGCACTTCGGATGTCGTTCCAGATCGTCGCCGCGTCCTTCTCGACGGCGTTGGCTGCGCCGTTCGCCTCCAACGTCAGGGAGACGCCGTTGCGCGCGTACTTGAACAGCGCCACGCCGTTCGGGAACTCCGCGCCCATCGCCTTGAGGAAGGTCGCATCGGGGCCGAAGAACGTCGTCGTGATCGTGCCGAACGTGTTGCTGTTGGCCATCACGTCGTAGGCCTGCACCACGCCGCCGTTGTTGTTCCAGACGTACTGGTAGTCGCGGTCCGTGCCTCCGGTCGGGCCGAGCAAGCTGGCTTGGTCCGTCGTGAGGATGTTCGTCGTGTCGATCGTTCCGACGAACTGCGAGTCGCCGATCATCACCACCACCGGCATCGCCGCGCCCTGCGGCAGCGGCGGAGCGCCGGCGAGCACGCCCATCAGGAACGAGCCGAGACGCGCGCCCGCCTGCAAGTACGTCTCGGGCGCGTAATAGAGCTTGTTGGGGTTTTCGACGCCTGGAAGGTTGAGGCCGTTTGCGAACGGTGGAGGCGATCCAACCGGAAGCATCGTGACGCCGACGCTCTGCCAGTCCGTTGCCCATCCCATGTCGAATAGGTGGACGTCGTCGTTGTCCTGCGCCAGCGAAGCATTCAGGCGACGCATCAACCGGATCGAGCTCGGCGTCGTACCGACCGGCAACATGTCGCCATGATGGTTGACGATGATGATCGGCGTTGTGGCGACGCAGGTCACAGCAGCCACGCCATCGACAGCGCCGCGCACGATGTCGATGAAGTTCTGCGCGTCATCGACGTAGGTCACGTTCGAGTTGACCAGGTCCGTCGAGCTGCAGTCGATGATGATGGCTTTGACGTCGAGCGTGTCGCCGCCGCCAACGGCTGCTGCCATCAACGTCAGTTCGGCAATCGCCGCAGCCAGCGCACTGCCAGGCGTGTTGACGCCCCAGCCGTTGACGCCGCCAAAGCCTTCGGCCTGCGCAAACTTCAGCAGCTTGAAGCCCGACGGATAGCGAGCCCACAGCGCGTGCATCAACAGCGCGCACGGCGTCACCGCGCCGGTGTTGGCGCTGCCCTCGTACCAGTTGTCGCCGTAGGCCAGCGGCAAGATGTTGGTGAGTTCGGCCCCAGGAGGGCTTCCGGTCGGCACCGGATGGAACTGCACGAACGCACCCGCGCCAGCGTTGGCCGTGCCGTCCCAATACGGCTGGAAGGTGCCGCCGCTGACGCCGTCTGCTCCGCTCGGGACTACCTTGTTGAATCGCCAGTTGTGGCGTCCGACGTGCCAGCCCTTGCCGGCTTCGTTGTCAGGCAGAGGCGGAATCGTGCCCAACCCGTCGCCAGTCGTTCCCAGAATGGCACGAAGGCCACCAGACGGTCCGCCGCTGATCTGCTGGTCGCCGAAGTAGAGGACGGTCGGGATCGCTACCATGTGTTCCTCGAGCTACCGAAAAGCCCGGCCGGCCTCATGCCTCAGCCGACCGGGCAGCCTGGTCAAACGACCAGGCCATGAGTCAGTTGAGCGGCACGAACCAGGCCTTGTAGTTCCAGCCCGTCGTCTGGCCGCCGTTGCTGCAGAACACAGCCAGCCGGATGTACCGGCAGGTCTGCGGGATGCCGGCCGAGGTGTACGCGATGTTGTCGCAGTACAGCACACGCCGACCGTTCGCCACCGTGTCGAACGGCTGGTTGTTCAACGACTGGTGGCCGAACACGACCTGCTCGAGCTCGAAGACGTCCGACGCGAACGTCGAACTGCTGACCGAGCCCTGCACCTTGAGGTAGTAGCCCTGCGTCGCAGCGGCCTCGATGTCGGTCCAGTCGACAACGACGGCGAAGCGCGCAAACGGCTTCTTGAGCGGCGCGACTGGCGAAGCATCTTCGATGCCCGTCCAAGACGTGGCCGGCTCACCGAGATCCAGCACGATAGCGGTGCCACCAGAGGTGGCTCCGACAATCGTGGCAAACGCGGTGGTGCCGGTCGCCCGGTCGTTCAGCTGAAGCGTGCCGTCCAGCGCGTAGTCGTGGCATTGGTGTGCCATGGGCTCACTGCTTGGCGACCAGCCAAGCCTGGAACGTGATCGACGGCGATGTGCCGCCGGCGACGCAGTTGATGCGGACGTAGCGCATCGGGCTCTGCACGCCCGAAAAGCTCGCGTCCGTGTGCGCCAGGTTGTTCATCGGGACCACGATGCGAGCGTTCGCCGGCGTTGCGATGGGCTGACCCGTCGCTGCCGAACGACCGACCTGCACGCGGCCGAGGATGTACTTCGTGCCGAACGCCGACGAGGTAGCGCCCTCAAGGCGGAACTCGTAGGTCTCGTTGGTGTTGGCAACGTCGATGGACGTCCAGTCGATGACGACGTCGAACTCCGCGTAGCCGCCGCCGAGGTCGGCGAAGGCGTTGGCGGCAGCGACTTGGCCGATGTTGTCGCCGACGGTGGTAGCCGTGAGGCTCTCCGACAGCTGCGTCGCGCTATCGAGCGCGATGCTGGTGCATTGGTGTGCCATTGTGTTGTTCTCCTTGGATCAGGCCTGGGCGACGGCATCCTGGACGTCGTAGAGACGAGCGACGCAGCGCGGGTGCGCGTCGACCACGTTGCAGTACCACTCCACGCGCGTGCGGTGGACGGGCTTGCTGTCCTGCTCGCCGAGGTCGCGGACCTGGACGCCGCCGTTCTGGACCATGTGCAGGCCCATGTCGGACAGGTTCAGGACGTAGACCGAGGTCGACGAGTCGGCGTTCTCGTTGAAGCCGAGCTGCTGCAGGCCCGACGAGGTGCCGAGCACGTCAGCCTCAAGGATCGGCAGGCCGGCGTAGCTGGTGATGATGCGGCCGAACTCGTCGCGCGACGTCGAGATGCTCGAGCTGTTGCGCAGGTAGTTCGTCAGCCACACCTTGACCTTCTTGCTCATCAGGATGTGCGACGGGTTGTCGACCGCCTGGATGACCTCGTCGAGCTTGGCGACCGACAGGCCGCCGGTGCCAGCCGTCGAGTTCTGGATGATCTGGTCGGCGTTCTCGCCGCCGTCCACGACCGCCGACGCGCCGAAGCCGCCGCCGTAGCGGGCCTGCAGGCCGTCGAAGCCGTTGGCATCAGCGGTCGCACCGCCGGCCGCCGTCGTCGAGCCCTTGATGATCTGGTAGGCCACGGTCTGCGCGAGCAGCGTCGCCTTCATCGTCTCGTGCGCCGAGCGCGTCTGCGGGCCGTGCGCCTGGATCAGGAAGTTGTCGACGTCGAGGTCGCCGCCGATGATCTTCAGCGCGACCGAGCGCGTCTCGACCGAACCAGCGCCCTCAGCGAGCGCGCCGTTGACGGCGCGGAAGCCCACCGAGCCCAGATTGGCTTCGCGGGTCCAGGCGTAGCTGTTGCCAGCGATGGAGACGAGCGGCATGGCCGCGAGAAGCGGCGACGCCTGCGCGAAGGTTTGGAGGATGCCCGCCTTCTTGAACTCGCCGTTGTTCTGCGCGATCAGCGCAGACTGATAGAGACTGACTGCCATTGGTGTCCTGTGCGTTGCTCAGTCCGCACGGGAACCGAATACAGCCCAGCCCAGGCGCTAGGTGACCGAGTTAGCACGGTCGAGCAGTTCCCTTGCGGACAGTAGTTGCTGTCCTGGGTTTGCCGCTCGACCGGCACCGCCGGTCTGCGAGCCGCCACCGGATCCACCGGCGGCTGGTGCCTTGAACAAGCCGCGCGTCGAGGATGCGTCCCGCATCTCGGCGATCAGCTCGTCGAATCCCATCGGCTCACTTGAGCCCGACTTCTTCGTGACCCGCGGCTTCCCGCTCGCGTCCACGATGGAATGCTTGAGGTTGCCGTCGGCATCTTCCTCGATGCGGACGTGCTGGCTGGCGAGCGTCAGGATCGCGTCCATGGCCTCGCCGCCGCCGAGCTTGGCGACGACGGGCGCCAGCTCGCCGCGGATCATGCGATCACGCAGAGCGGCGGTGCGCGCGTTCAGCTTGCCCTCCAGGCGGGCACGCTCCTCAGCCATCTTCTTCTCGACGGCGGCCTTGAACTCGTCAATCTCCTTGCTGCCCTTCAGCTGGCCGGCGCGCAGCTTCTCGAGCGCTTCGCGCGCCTCCTGCGCCGCGGCTGGCTCGATGCCCTCAAACGCCGACGCGACCTTCTTCAGCTGGTCGCGCTCGCCGCGGACCTCCGACAGCGCACGCTTGAGGCCACCGACGTCCTCGATCGCCCAGTTCTCTTTCAGCTGCGACACCACATAGACTTGGCCTTCCTGCTTCGCGGCGTCGCGGAGGCCTTCGGGGATGTCGCTCAGAGAGTCGGCTACCAGGCGGATCGGCATGATGCGCGAAGGGTGACAGCGCGCGGCTGTCAATGCAAGCCCTCTAGTTGTTCGAGGCCTCAGCCCGCATATCGGCGACGCGCTGCACGAACTTTGCGCCCAGCTCCTTCAGCGGCTCGGCCATCCAGCCGATGCCGTAGACGACGGTGCAGGGGTTGCCGTTCGGCGTAGTGCCGCTGGCGACGTGGACCGTCTGGCCCTTCGCCAGCATCGCCTGCGCCAGATCGCCGGCGCGGGCGAGCATCGCCATGCCGAGGTTGGGGTCGGGCTTGGCTGTCACAGGCCGCCGGAGCCGACGTTGATCCAGTTGCTCCCGTTGAACACCTGGATGTACGCGGCCGAGGTGTTCCACACGATCATGCCTTCGGCCGGCGTCGGCACGGCGGTGTCGCGCTCGGTGTCGTCGGCATAGACCGGCAGACGCACAGCGCCGGCAAGCGCTCCGAGGGTCGTCTTGCCGTCGCCGGCGTCGACCTTGAGCAGCGAGACGCCCTTCTCGTCGCGGACCTCGTAGGTCTTGGCCTTGTCGTCGCTGCCGGTGCTCGAGAGCGGGATGGCCAGGACGCGACCGCTCGCGCCTTCCGGCTTCACTTCCAGGTCTACCTTGCTGAAGCTCATGTCAGTCCTCGTTGTCGTCAGGGATGCGGTCCAGTTCCCGCAGGCGCTGGACGGATAGCGGCGTCAGGTCGCGGCCCACCATGTCCTCGAAGGACAGGTCGCCAGCTCGCCACGCCGCCGCGCGCGTCGGGCCGAGCACTTCGTTCTGCACGCTGATGGGCTGGCCTTCCAGCCATCCGCGGAAGTTGGTCTCTGCCGGCACCGGCCCGTCGACGCTGGCGCGGTTGCCGATGGGTTCGCCGATGTACGGCACGATGGTCGACCGGCAGTTCGGATGGAGCGGAGGCAGCGGCCCCTTGCCCATCTCGAATATCTTGCCGTCGTTGGCCGCGCATTGGATCGACGTCCGGCTGTCCAGCGTGGCGATGAATCGGTAGCGGTCGACGCCGAGCTGCTCGAAGCTGGCCTCGCGGGCCGCCGTGCTGGCGTGCGTCGCCGCCGTGCGCACCAGGGCGTACAGCTGCGCCGGTTGCTCGCGGGTCAGCAGCCCGTCGGCGAACTTGCCGGCCTTGGTCCCGCGCAGCGCCCTGACGGTCTCGTCGGTCGACCAGCCCCGCTGGATGCCCGTCTGGACGGCGTAGCGGATGTTGTCGACCGCGCCATTGTCGCCGCCGACGAAGCTGTCGAACCACTCCTGCACCTGGCCGCCGAGGTAAGGCCGGCTGATGACGACGTTCCAGACCTGCGCCGGGTCGACTCGCCTAGCCTCGGGCAGCTTCAGCACCTTCTGGGCGCTCTCCTGCACCCAGAGCGTCTCCTGCCCGACGACCTCGCGCAGCCCGGCCTGGACGTCGCGCTCGAGCTTCTCGACGCCGGCGCGGACGATGGCCTCGGCCTGCTCGATCATGCGGCGCAGCTGCGGCGACGAGTTGATGGCGATGTCGGCCCCGCGGTCGGGGAACTCGGCGAGCTGGGCAGCCAACTGCCGGATGACCGGGCCGACGACCTCGATGCGGAAGGTCTCTACGGCGTCGGCCTGGAGGCCGCGCACCGTGCGCGCGACGAGCAGGTCGTGCCGGTAAAACCGCTGAATCCAGGTCGCCGCGTGCTTGCGCAGGGCGCCCTCGACGACCTCGGTCGGCGTGGCCTTGGGCAGCTGGAAGCGCGTGCTGGTCACGTGGCGTCCTCGACGAAGGTCTGCGGGCAGCGCCGGCTTAGCCAGTCGGCGTAGGCCTTGCGCCACGATCCGTGGCTGACGGTCGACGCACCGCACACCATGCACTTGGCGACCCAGCCGGCCCGGTCGACGACGCCGTCGATCATGTCGTAGACGGCGCAGAGCTCGCCGACGCCGCCGCACCGGCAGCGCTGCGGCAGGCGGCCCGTCTCGTCGGGCGTCACTCGTCGGCCTCCAGCTTGCGGACCTGGCCGCGGGCCCAGGACGCGCCGGCGTCGCCGCCCCACAGCAGCCACGCCTGGTAGCCCTTGCTGTCCTTGCCCCAGCCTTCGCCCTGCTTGTCGACCTCGTGGCGCGCGAAGTACGAGACCATGCGCTTGAGGGTCGACAGGCTGACCGGCTCGCGGTTCGCCAACTGCGACGCGCGGCGGATGCCGACCGGCGTGCCGGCGCGGTTGCTGGGCGACTGCTTCGCGCGCAGCTCGAGGCCGCGCTTCGCCGCCGCGGCGACGCTCTCTGGTGGCCGGACGCTAGGCATCTTCGCTCCGAACGATGCGGCCCATGGCGCGGCGGATCAGGGCGACGGCCTCCTCGCGGCCGCCGGCCTGCTCGATCACGTCCTCGAGCTCGTCGAGATCGTCCAGCAGATCCTCGACCTCGGGCGACCTGGCAGTCTCGCCGGCCTCCTGGGTCTCCTCGGCCTCGGCCGCGGGCGCCTGCCGCTCGCGCTCGACGCTGTTGATCATGGCCTGCATCTGCGCCTCCATGCCGCGCTCCTGCTGCAGCTGGATCTGCTCGGCGAGTTCGTCGGCGTCGTCCACCGTCGAGAGCACGCCGCGCACGGCGAGCTCGCGCAGGCCGACGTTCAGCGGGATCTGGCGCTGCGTCATCAGCTGCACGATGACCGGCACGTCGGTCGCCTTGCCGGCGATGAGGCTGCTGTCGCGGTACAGCGTCCAGTCGAAGTCCTCGGGCAGCTCGGTGCCGAGCCAGGTCGCGGCGTGCTCGAAGGCCGTGTAGATGGCCCACTCAAGAGCCTCGATCCACCGCTGCGCCTCGCTCTTCTCGTTGGTGTCCGCGCGCACCTCGCCGGTGGCCGTAGACGGGCCGGCGACGGCCATCAGCGGTTGCATGCCGAGCGCCATGCACCGCTCCTCGATGCGCTTGATCTCAACCTCGCCGGCCGCCAGGGACGTTCCGGCGATCTCGGTGAAGCTGACCTCGAGCGTGTCGCTGCTGTCCGTGATCGTCGCGCCTGGCCCGACCTCGGGCTTGGCCTCAGCCATCTGGCTCGAAGCGCCCTTGATGGTCAGGATCGGCGACCGGCAGTAGTGCAGCGCCTCGCCCTGCATCGACAGGCTGTTCCAGTGCGCGACGTTCTGCCAGGCCAAGTCCTCCATCGGCGGCTCGCCGTGGAGCGCTCCGACCTTCTTCGTGTAGACGGCGACGAGCGGGATGCCTGGGAAGCCGTGCTCCCACTCCTGCACCAGGCGGTAGCCGGCGAGGTACTGGCGTTCGGCGTCGCGCTCGCGGTCTGGCGTCGTGTCCGCGCCCTGGCGGAACCACTGCTGCACGGTCGTCTCGGTCCAGACCTCGACCATGTCGCTGAGCGTGTCGTAGCCGAGGTTGCTTGGCGTGTAGAACCAGTTGCGGAAGCGCAGCTCGGTGACGACCTCGGTGCCGTTCCGCATCGCCGTCTTGCAGCCGACGAGGTTGTCGGGCTGGATGCGGCGGAAGTACGGGCGCGCGTCGATGGCGTCGGCCTCGGGCAGGCTCATGCCGGCGGTCGGCACGTTGTCGACGAGGAACAGCCCGACGCCGCGGTCGACGGCGTCCTCGTAGATCGACTGCGCGAACGACGAGAGCGAGGTGCCCTGGCGGTCGGCGTTGGTCAGCAGGCGGTCGAGCGGCGGCGGCAGTTCGCCGCTGATGACGGGCGGCTTGGCGAACGGCAGGCTGGCGATCTTGCGCACAGTGCGGTCGTAGATCGGGAACAGCACCGTGCGGCGCAGGCGTTGCGTGTAGCGGTCTGGCGTCCGCTGCTCCTTGCGGCTCGCCGGCGTGTACTTGCTGCCGGCGTCGCGCATCGCGCGCGTCCCCGACCGAAGGATGCGGACCAGCTCCCACGACTGCTCCATCTCTTTGCGGGGGCCGGACCAGTTGCCAACGGTTTCGGGTGTTGCCATGTCAGTAGTCGATGCTCGTGGTCCGCTCGGCGATGCCGAAGGCCTCGGCGATGTAGTAGCCTAGCGCGTCAGTCAGGTGAGTTAGACCCTTCGCTTCGCTGCCCTTCTTGTCGAGCTCGCCGCTGCCGCCGGCCAGGAGCGTGACTCCCTCGAAGTCGCGCACGACGTTCGGCGCGGCGACCGGGTCGACGAGCAGGCGGACGACGCCAGCGGTCGACTTGAGCCTCGAGTTGACGGCGTTCAGTCGGTCGCGGACGTAGGGTGCCTTCTTGCCGACGCGCCAGCGCAGGCGGTCGCCGAAGGCCGGACGGAGCACCTGCTTCGCCAGATCCCAGTCCGTGCCCTCGGTCTGGCTCGTGTGCCGCGCGCCGCCGGCCGGGTCGCCGTAGAGCAGCACGTCTCCGGGATGCTTGCCCCAATCGGCAACGAGGCGCCGGCAAACGGCCGGCGTGTTGCTGTTCTTCGGGATGTGCACCTCGCCGATGACGCAGGTGCGGGTCTCGCCGTCGATGAACTGCTCCTGGGCGATGACGGCCGTGCCGGGGTCGACGTTGAAGTCGAGGCAGACGACCAGCGGCCGGGCCGGGTCGTAGGTCAGCCGGCGCAGGTGGTCCTTCGGCGACCACGGGTAGTAGGCCAGGCCGTCGAAGCTGACCCACTGCGCCTCGTACTCCTGCGCGAAGGTCAGCGGGTCGAGGTCCTGCCTGGCCTGCTCGATCTCGGCCGGGTCGACGACGGTCGCCGAGGTCCAGGTGAAGCTCTCCCAGCCCTCGCGGGTGCCGGCGCGGCTG